>JAJYFY010000069.1 GCA_021785265.1 Pseudomonadota bacterium | reverse complement strand
CGCCCGGCAGAGACGACCCTGTTCCATGGACACACACGGCCTGGGCGGTTTTTCGGGCGAGACCGTTCGATTGTACTCCACGACAACGCGCACAAGACAAGGCGTCCGGACTCCCTGTTCCGGACATAGTATTGGGCCCCGAAACCCAGTCAAGTCCTCGAAAACCCCGATTTGATCAGGGGATGAAAGAGCGGCTCCAGAACGGATCCGCCCTCTTCGCCTATCGTTTTCACCAAGCGATGCGCTTCGCAACCGTCCCGTCAGACCGGCTGAGGCACATCCCGTCCCGGCCGCGGGGTATCTCTGAGTCCCCACCAGGCGACCGGCACGGCCAGTAGTCCCACCCCAACGGCGCCGTTCAAAACGCCTGCGACCCCGATCAGCGGCGTCAGGGCACCCAGGATCAGGAGACCGACAGCACCCAATGCATTGCCAAGACCCAGCGCCACCCCTGACCCGAAGGCCGGTTCGCCGTGAGAACGATCCTGGCCGATCAGGATCGTGGCCGGAAGTGTGGCAAACAGGGTGATCCCGAGCACACCGAGATCGAGATAAGCCCAGGGCATGGGCAGAACCCGATAGAGGCCGAGCAGAAGGGGTGAGATGAGACTCATGACGACGAGGAGAGAACGTCGTCCCACCCGGTCGGCCAGCCACCCGCCACCCAGGTTTCCGGCGACTCCGACCAAGAGCTGGACGCTCACGAGTGAAGCCCCGACAATAAGCGAACCACCCTGTTCGTGCCAGAGGATCGGAATGAAGGTCACGCTGGCGTAGACCAAACTGGATCGCAGGCCGGCAAACAACAACAGGGGCCACAAGGCGTGCAGGCGTTTTGTCCAAGAACGCCGATCGCTTGGAGCGGTTCTCGCTTTTGGGCCTGCCGGAGGGAGCAGGCGTGGAAGCAGGGGCACGAGACAGAGGACTGGTACGGCCAGAATCAAAAGCCCGTGGAATCCCCAGAGCAGGATGATCAGGCTAGCGAGTAGAGGTCCCAGACCCCGACCGATCTCACCGCCCACGAGGAAAACCGACATGGCCAGGCTGACCCGTTCCTCGCGGGCCATCCGGCGAGCGGTGGCCAAACCGGGCGGGTGGAACGCGGCATTGCCGATGCCGATGGTCAACAGGATCACGATCAATATCCAGAAACTGTCCGCCAGACCGACGAAGGCCCCTCCCAAAAGGCTCAGCGAAAGTCCCGGAATGAGGAACCACGCCTGTCCATAACGGTCACACAGCCAGCCCATGAACGGTTGCAACCCCTGGCCGATCAGAAGGGCCGACATGATGAGTCCGGCATCCGCATCGGGCAGCGCAAGTCGGACCAGGACCGCCGGCAGGACACCCGGCAGGAAATTAACCGCACCGTCATTCAGGAAGTGGGCAAACGTAAGAACGGTGAGCCGGAGGCGCCGGTGTTCATCTGGAATCCTTTTCGCAAAAGTCGGTGGGCACGCGAGATCGGAACTGAGAGCACTCACGCGATCGGGAACCTGTTTTGGAGACCCCGTTTAAACCGGGAGAGGTCAGGATGCGGTTTCAAAGGGCATCTGGACCAGAAGCTTGGGCATGATCTTCTCCAGCTCGGGTACGGAAGCCGCGAGAACGGTGGCATGACCTACCTTGCGGGCGGGCCGCGGTGATTTCCGGTAGTCGTGGAAATGAACACCGGGCAGTTCAAGAAGCGAATGGACTTCGGGTAGTCGACCCACGGCATTGACCAGTAAGGCCTCACCCCGCAGTCGGGTTTGGCCGAGCGGCAGGCCGGTGATGGCACGGAGATGGTTTTCGAACTGGCTGGTCTCGGCCGCCTCAATGCTCCAGTGCCCGCTATTGTGAACCCGAGGCGCCATTTCGTTGGCGATCAGTTTTCCGTTTTCGAGAAAAAACTCGATGGCCAATACTCCGACATATTCCAGATAATCGAGGAGGCTCTTCGCATAACCCATGGCCGCGCGGGCGACTTCGGCATCCACGTCGGCAGGCACACGCGAACTGCGCAAAATCCCCTGCTGATGCACGTTCTCGGCAAGAGGGTAGAAACGGATCTCCCCTCCCCGGCCGCGGCAGGCCACCAGGGAGAGCTCCCGTTCGAAGGGTACACGGTTTTCGAGAAGCAGTCCGCCAGGGGCACCCATGAAGCGCTGAAAAGCCGCATCCAGGAGGGCGGTGTCCCCGATCACGGCCTGACCGCGCCCATCATAGCCAAAACGTCGGGTCTTGAGCATCGCCGGCAATCCGGTGAGAGCCAGTGCCGGTTCAAGATCCTCCCGGCTCGCAATCGGCACAAAGCGGGTGGTGGGGATTCCCAGTTTCTGGAACAGTTGTTTTTCGAGCAGACGATCCTGGCTCACTTCGAGGGCAAGGGGTGGAGGCAGGACCGCCCGGGCAGCCGCGACCTCCCGAAGCAGTGGAGCAGCCAGGTTCTCAAACTCATAGGTCACGACATCGACCGATCCGGCAAGCTGGAAAACTGCATTCCGGTCCTCGAATGGGGCCACGATGAGCGGGCCCAAGGCCGCCGCCGGTGCATCCGGCGAGGGGTCCAGAAAGATAAAATCGAGCCCCAGCGGGAGTCCTGCCCAAGCCAGCATCCGTCCGAGCTGCCCTCCCCCGATCACGCCAACGCGCATGTCAGGACTCCTCCGGATGGGACTCGCGCAAAACCGCACGGGTCTGATCGCGGCGCCAGGCAACGAGGCGTCGGGCCAATCCCGGATTTTCGAGCGCCAAGACCGCCGCTGCCAGCAAGGCTGCATTGATGGCACCCGCCTTTCCGATCGCGAGTGTCCCCACCGGGACGCCCGCCGGCATTTGGGCAATGGACAAAAGGGAATCCAGTCCGCCCAGTGCCCGGGTCTCGACCGGAACGCCGAAGACCGGAAGAAGCGTCTTGGCCGCCAACATCCCCGGCAGATGTGCCGCCCCACCTGCACCGGCGATAAGCACACGGAGCCCACGGTCGGAAGCCGACTCGGCATAGCGGAACAGCCAGTCCGGAGTGCGGTGTGCAGAGACCACCCGGCTTTCCGTCGCGATCCCGAACTCCCGGAGCGTCTTGACTGCATGTTTCAGGATTTCCCAGTCAGACCGGGATCCCATTACCACCCCCACCATCGGGGCCACGGATTTTTTACGGGGGCGCTGGCGGCTCACGGCCAAATCCTGCTGGTCATGCGATGACGGCATACTAACACAGGGACTTGGCTGCACGGCTTCGGTCGTTCAAAGCCCAACGTATAATTCCCGCCTTCACTCTCCTGCGGAGATCCAGTCATGTCAATCGCCATTCTGGTTCATGGCGGTGTCGGTCCACACGATTTTCAGATCGAGCGTGCACAGGGCATGGAAAAAGCCGTGCGAACCGGATACACCATCCTCGAAGCCGGCGGAGAAGCGCTGGACGCGGTCCAGGCAACGGTCCGTGTGCTCGAAGATGACCCCGCCTTCAATGCCGGGACCGGATCCGTTCTCAACGAACTCGGCGAGGTCGAAACGGATGCCGCCCTCATGGACGGGTCGACTCGGCGGGCCGGTGCCGTCGGGGCGCTTCGTGGAATCAGCAATCCCGTCGAACTCGCCCGCCTCGTTTTGGAGGAAGGTCGTCATGTCCTTTTGGTCGGAGACGGTGCACTGCGTTTTGCCCGCCAACGGCTGTTTCCGCTGGTCGAGCCCCAGACACTCGTCACGGCTGCACAGAAGAAGTACTGGGCCGACCACCGGGGCACGGTGGGTGCGGTCGCCACGGATCGCAGGGGCCACCTCGCCTCCGCCACCTCCACCGGCGGAATCGCGGGCAAGCACCCGGGCCGACTGGGAGACACCCCGCTTATCGGCTCCGGAACCTACGCGGACTCAAGACTCGCGGTTTCCTGCACCGGCGATGGCGAGTCCATCATCCGGATGGTCCTCGCCCACGAGGCAGCCTGTCGTTATCGGGAGGTACCGGATCCCGCTCGCGTCGCACGGGAATCCATCGAACGCTTCGGCCTCGAGGTTTCCGGCATGGCCGGGATCATCCTGGTCGATTCCGGAGGAAGAGCCGGCTGGGCCTCCTCTCCCGGAACCTCCATGCTCCATGGCCTCGCCACCCCGGAGGGATTGACCATCAGTTACTGATCTCCTCTGCGCGTTTCGCTAGCGTCCAGCGTGGGGCGCCATGATGCGTCGGAGGAGATTGACGGTTCCCGGGATGCGGACGAGGTGAGGGAAGCGTGGACCGCCATCATAATCCACGGTGAGCGTCCGGTACCAACCGTCCTCGACGACCAGAAAAACCGTCGGCTTGCGGTTTTGTGCGCTTTCCTTGAGTACCCAGCTCAGAACCGAGGGCTTGTACTTCTGGCCATCAACGGCACGGATCGCCATCCCCGGTGCAAACCCCGACCGCCACGCGGGCGAGCCTTCCCGGACGTCGAAAATCTGGCCGTTTTTTCCAATCTTGATGCCGTAGGTCAGCCATTGGTTATTGGTATGACTGAGTTTCTCCTGGGCGACCATGAACCGGTTGGGCTTGGCCGTATAGACCAGACGCCATCCGGCCCGTTTCAGTTCACCGGTCGGCGGTCGGAGAGCCACCTCATAGACATGCTTCTGGAAAAAGGCATGCCAGTGATAGGGAACCACTTCATTGAGAAGATGTTCGATCGTAGCACGGGTATAGGTCACCGTGATCGGGCCCGTGTCTGGTGGGCCGGCATAAAGGTGCAGGAAAGTATCCAGTGACTTCCGGTCATGCGTGAGGGTGCGGATCAGCGTATCGACATCCAGCCAGAGCAGCTCGCCTTCCGTATAAAAATCCCCGGCGGTCCGCCGGATCGAGGGATAGTCGCCGCGGGCACCATAGAGGTAGGGCGCCGCGGTCGTCAGGTCGATCAAGGGCTCGGTCAGTCGACCCGGCTCGGTCGCCATCTCGCTGTAGAGCATGGCGAGGTAGGACGGATATTCGTCGGGCTTGCGGATCCCGGTCCGGAACGACAGCAGGTCACCGAGATACTGGTTCATACCCTCATAGACCCAGAGTAGGTCGGTCTTCTGAGGGACCTGGAAGTTTGGGGTCGTGAGATCGGCAGGACGGCGATATTTTCCGTTCCAGGAGTGGGAAAACTCGTGGGTCACGAGATCTCCGGATACCATCTGCTCAAGGGGATTGGTCATGAAATCCCCGGGCGCCCGGTCATCGCTCGACTGGTGGTGTTCGATTCCCTGGAAACCCAGCGCATTCGAGAGCGCCAAAAGCGAGTGGTAATCGATCCAGTGACGGGAACCATAAAGTGCCAGCGCTTCGGGAGTCATCTGCTTGTAGTGAGCAATGAGGCGCGGCGAAATCTCGAGATCCTGGGGCTGGTCCGCAAAAAGATCGAGAACTTGCCTGGCGGTTCCATGGTGCCAGAGGACGATGCGTCTAAAGTAGCAGCCGGTATCGAGCGGCGAGTCGATCAGGGTCGCAAGATTCACTTCTCCAAACCGGACCCAGCCATGTCCCACCGGGTGCGGATCCGGCAAGGCGGTTCCGAAATGCCACCCGCGCGGAAGGCGGATCCTGACCCGGAAGTCGTCCTCATGGGAGTTGGTGTCGTTCTGGTAAAAAAGAAACCGATTCCAGTTCAGAACGGCGAGATGGGGCGTCGAAATGACATGCCCGGGTCCGTTCAGGATGGCGGTGAAGCGGATGACCAGATGGTGGACGTGTGCCGGAACCCGGACGTGGAAGGCGTAGAGGTCCACCTTGTCCCGCTTCCAGAGCACGGGTTGGCCATGTGCCGTCACGCGGATCTGCGACAGATCCCAGAGCGGATTGGCCGGCGAATGGTACCCCGGCAGCCACTTCGGGAAGACGAAGGTAAAGGGGCCCGGACGGACTGGCATGATCATGCGGGTCTGAACCAACCCCCGCGTGACCCACCGGGCATCGACGAACAGCCGTTCCGGATTGGCCGGTGTGGTATACGACCGGGCGTTCGCGTTGGGCCGGGCATGGGCCGATATCCCGCAGGAAAGAACCAGCGAACCGAATACCAGAGCAGCGGAAACAAGGTGGCTTCGGGGGACAGATTTCATGGTTATTCTCCTGAACCCAGTGACCTGGGCAAAACCCGAGTGACGGGACGACTATAGCGGAAAATGGAGACGGCTTCAGCCCGAGGCCTTGGACGGATCCCGGGATGGTGCTGTGGGCCGTCGCCGAACGACCATGGTCGCACTCTTCGTGGTTTCCACAGCAGGCGGCGCCGGCAGGAGAGGCCGACTCTCGGCCACCCAGTCGCCGAGAGAAGTCGAGACCATCTCCCGTTCAATGACCTGGTCGAGCACAGTGAGGCGCTCGTCGACCGCCCGTTCCGGGCTCCCCTCGGGTGCCCGGGTGAAATGGGGATCAGGATTGCGCCCGCGGATCGATGAGAGCACATCCATCAGGGAAATATCAGAGAGTTCGCGAGCTGGCGCAAGACCGGGTGTATCCCCTTCCGTGACCAGGAGCAGGCGATTTTCCTGGAACAGGTCCAGATAACCCTGGACCACATCCGGCGGCAGAAAAAGTCGCTTGCTGAGATTCGCGAGCGTCCACAGGGTCTCCCGCCGCTGGTAGGCCTGGGCCACGAGATACATGATGAGCAGGCCATCTCGTTCTTGCTCGCGGTTGGTCAGTGTGTAGCGGAGATCGTGAAGGCGAAGCGCCGAAGGATTCTGGACCAGGAAGCTGATTTCTACCCCCAACAGGAAAATCAGCCAGCTCAAGTATAGCCAGATCATGAACAGGAGAAGGAGCGCAAAACCCGAATAGATTGCCGTATAGCTCGAGGTAGTCGCGGCAAACTTGGCAAACGCCCATCCCAGTCCTTCCCAAGACAGCCCGGCGATCAGCGCACCGATAAAGGCGGAACGCAGCCGAACCCGGGTGTTCGGGATGAACATGTACAGGAAAGTGAACGCGCTGATGACCAGAAGGTAGGGTGCGATCCGGATCACCGTGAGATAAAGCACACCAAAGGGTTGCAGTGCAAGGATCTGCCGGCTCCAATAACTCGAGAGCAGCCCGGCAGTCATTCCCAGAGCGGCAAAGACCAGTACGGGCCCGATCAGGAGGACACTCAGGTAGTCACTGAAACGGGACATCAGGGTGCGTGACTTGCGGATACGCCAGATATGATTGCAGGCGGATTCGACCTTTTGCAGGAGTGACACGGCGGTATAGAGCAGCAACAGGAGGCCGAAAGATCCGAGCACACTGGCCTTGACGCGTCGGATAAAAGACAGGATGCGCTGGGCAATCAGGATGCCGTGGCTTCCCATGGGAGCAACAAAGCGGATCAGAAAGGGCAATAGCACGTGATGCCAACCAAAACCCTTGAGCACCGAAAGGGCAATGGCAATGAGCGGAACGAGGGAGAGAAAGGTCGTATAGACCAGGCTCATGGCCCTGAGGTTAATTTGCGAACTGCTGTATTCTCGGACCAGGGCGCGTCCCCAGAACCAGGAATGACGCAGACCCTTGAGCATCCGTTGCCCCGAGCGAACCAACGAGCGCCAGACCAGCCGGGAACGAAGCTTGATTCGGAGTTTCATGGCACCGGCTCAAATAGAGGCAGAACGCATTTAAGCATAGCAAAAAAGAGGGAGAAACCGAGTCCAGCCCCGGCAAGGCTGGGCATAAGCCGGACTTGTTTGTGCCATGATAGCCATGGGGTATCTCAAGGGACCACCCCACCCATCCCAATACCGGTCCCGGGAGGCTGTCTGTGCGCTTCTGGGTCGGTGTCACGGATTCCCACTGGTTTGGATTCCTGAAGGAGCACCCGTTCGAGGAGACCAGCTGCTAGCCACCCTACACCCATACGCCAGTGGACATGCCCCGATTGTGGAACCCTCCATGACCGGGATGTGAATGCGGCCAGGAATCTTCCGGCCCTTG
>JAJYFY010000068.1 GCA_021785265.1 Pseudomonadota bacterium | reverse complement strand
TTTCTGGCCGGTCGAACCGGCGTGCGAGGACAGGCCATGACGCTCGAACGGACCCTTTCCATCATCAAGCCGGATGGCATCTCCCGCAATCTCATCGGGGCGGTGATCGGCCATTTTGAACGGGCCGGCCTCCGGGTCGTGGCGGCCCGCATGCGCCGGCTGGGGCGACCCGAGGCTGAGCGTTTTTACGCGGTGCACCACAGCCGTCCTTTTTTCGCCTCGCTGGTCGACTATATGACATCGGGTCCGGTTCTGGTCCAGGTGCTTGAAGGAGAGGATGCCGTCCGGAAAAACCGCGAACTCATGGGCGCGACGGATCCGGCGCGAGCCGCTCCCGGAACGATCCGGCGCGAGTGGGGCGAGAGCATCGAGCGCAATCTCGTTCACGGTTCCGACAGCCTGGAGACCGCCCGCGAGGAAATCCACTTCTTTTTCGGCGCGATCGATGTCTGCGACCGAACGGATCCCTGAACCGCGTTCCGCGCGACCGCTGTCCCTCCTCGGGGCTGACCGGGCGGCGCTTTCGGCCTGGATGGCTGCCGCGGGAGAGGCGCCTTTTCACGCGCGTCAGGTCCTGGCCTGGGTCCACCAGCGCGGGATCGTCGACTGCGATGGGATGACGGATCTCAGCCGGTCGCTCCGGGCCCGTCTCGCCGAAGCGGCCGTGGTGACACGACTGCCCCTCCTCGCGCGCGAGCGGGATGTCGACGGCACCGAAAAGTGGCTGTTTGAGGTGGATGCCCAAAATGGGGTCGAGGCCGTGGTCATCCCGGACGAGGAGCGACGGACCCTCTGTCTCTCAACCCAGGCGGGTTGCGTCCTCCATTGTGCCTTTTGTGCCACCGGCGCCCAGGGCTTCAGCCGCAATCTCTCGAGTGCCGAGATCGTGGCGCAGCTCTGGCAGGTCTGGCACGCGGGGTTGTTTCGCGCACCACTCCGGCCGATCCATAACGTGGTGTTCATGGGCATGGGCGAGCCGCTCGCGAACTATGCCGCGCTGTCGCCCGTCCTTCATCTCCTGACCGACGATTGTGCGTATGGGTTTTCCAAGTGGCGGGTGACCGTGAGCACGGCGGGCCTCGTGCCCGTGATCGACCGGCTCGCCGCCGAGCATGACGTCGCACTGGCGATTTCGCTTCATGCCGCCCGGGACGAACTGCGGGACCGGCTCGTGCCGATCAACCGCGTGCACCCCCTGGATGCGCTCCTCGGGGCCATGCGTCGCTATGCGAGCCGGCATCCCGACCGCGAAGTGCTGGTCGAGTATGTGATGCTGGATGGGGTGAATGATACCCCGGCCGATGCCCGCGAACTGGTGCGCCGACTGGCTGGTATCCCGGTCAAGGTCAATCTCATCCCCTTCAACCCCTTCCCCGGCAGTGGCTTCGCCCGGTCGCCGGTAGCCGTGATCGAGGATTTCCAACGTCGTCTGATCGACTCCGGGATCCGGACCCTGATCCGCCGTCCCCGCGGCGAAGCCATTGCCGCCGCCTGCGGGCAGCTGGCCGGCCGGGTGGCCAACCGTCTGCCGGAACGGCAACGCTTCGCCATGGCGGGAGTACCGGCGTGAGAACTCTCAAGGGCGTGCTCCTGGTCGGACTGGCCTGTGTCGTCACCGGCTGTGTCACCGAATCCACGGCGCCCCATCCGACCGTCCACCTCCGGACGGCGGCCCGTGACAACGTCACCATGGGCATGATCTACCTGCGGCGGCGGGAACGCACACTCGCCATGCACAGCTTCGAGCGGGCGCTCAAGCTCAATCCGCGCTCGGTGAGCGCCCATAACGGGCTCGCCCTCCTCTACGTGGAACTCGGACGCAACCGGACGGCCGATCGGCTCTACCAGCGGGCCCTGTCTCTGCGGCCCCACGATCCCGTGACCCTGAATGCCTACGGGGCCTTTCTCTGTCGGACCAACCAGATCCAGAAGGGGATGGTTGACCTGCTCGAGGCCGCGAGAACCACCTCCTACCTGACCCCGGAAGTGGCCTATACGAATGCCGGGATCTGTGCACTCAGGATCCATGAGATCCCGCTCGCCCGCCAGGATTTCCAGCAGGCCCTGTCCTTCGACCGCAACTATCCGCAGGCGCTCTGGCAGATGGCCCAGCTGGAAGAACGGGCTCATCATCTCCATCGGGCCTCACGCGACCTGCTCCGTCTGGCCGATCTCGGTCCCCGTCCGGCCCCCCCGGTACTCTGGCTGCTCATCCGGACCGAATGGGCACTGGGTGACAGTCCGATTGCCGACCGCTATGGCGCCATCCTGCTCCGGGACTATCCGGGCTCGCCCGAGGCGCTTGCCTTCCTTCGCCATCCCGGACCGTGACCAGCCCCGAACCCCGCCTGACCAGCGTGGAGGCCGGCACGCTTCTGGCCCGCTGCCGCGACGAACGGCAGGTCAGCCTCGAACAGGCGGCCCAAGCCCTACACTTGCCCCGCCAGATCCTCGATCACCTCGAGGGGGGGCGCCTGGACGCTTTCGACGCACGAATCTACTACTTGGGTCATCTGCGGCGTTATGCGGAATGGCTCGGGCTCGCGCCCGAGACGCTGATCGATCGTCTGGCACCGCTGCCCGAATGGGATTCCCCGCTGACCGCTTCGGCATCACGAGATGCACAAGAAACCCCGTGGGGCAGAGCGCGCACCCGCTGGTTGCCGGCCGTGCTGAGCGGGATTTTCCTGGTCGTCGCCGCCGGGATCCTCATCGCCTATTTCGCGGGACTCCCGGCCGGGCGGCTCCCGGCCACGCATCCGTCCAGGATGCTGGCACCCCGCCCCCCCCCGCCGTCTCCCACGAGCGCATCGGCGCGTGAGCGCCGCGGTGCCTTGCCGGTCACACAAAAGCCGGCACGGCCCGGGCCACGGCCGCTCGCACTCGACTTCAGTTTCCGGCACCGGTCGTGGCTCGAAGTCGATCGGCCCGGTCAGATCGTCTACACCGGTCTTCTGGATGGAGGGAAAAGCCTGACCCTCCGGGTGACACCGCCGGTTCGGATCCGGATCGGTAACGCGCCCGCCGTCCGTCTCACGGTCAACGGGATGCCCTTCGCGCTCGCTCCCTGGACCGGCTCCCAACGGGTGGCCGTCGTCCGACTTTCGGGGCCCCCTGGGAAGCACCCGCCGTGAAGCGGAACCCCCTGGCCCACGTCCGTGGCATGAACGATCTTCTGCCTGATGAGACTTTTCACTGGCAAAAAATCGAAAGTGTGGCCCGTGACGTGTTCCACCGTGCCGGCTACCGGGAGATCCGGCTGCCCCTGGTGGAGGAGGCGGCGCTGTTCATCCGCAGTATCGGCGAGGTCACGGATATCGTCGAAAAGGAGATGTACCTCTTCGACGACCGCAATGGAGATCGTCTGGCGCTCCGCCCCGAGGCCACGGCCGGCTGCGTGCGGGCCGTGATCGAGCACCATCTGGGACGGGAAGGTGTTCAGCGCCTCTGGTACACCGGGCCCATGTTCCGCCATGAACGGCCACAGAAGGGGCGGCAGCGCCAGTTCCACCAGATCGGGGTCGAAGTGTTCGGGATCTCCACCCCGGACCTCGAGGCCGAGCTCCTCCTCCTCACCGACGAGCTCTGGACCGCACTCGGCTTGACCGGGCTCACGCTCGAGATCAACACGCTTGGGACCACCGACGAGCGATCGCATTACCGCGAGGTTCTGCTCGACTATTTCACCCCCCACCGGGGGGAACTGGAGCCGGATGACGCCCGGCGGCTCGACCGCAATCCCCTGCGTTTGCTCGATAGCAAGTCCGAGCGAACCCGGGCGCTCCTCGAAGGAGCACCGCGCCTGATCGACTCGCTGGGTCCCGATTCCCGGGCCCACTGGGAGCGGGTTCTCGAACTCGTCACGGCGACCGGTGTGAGCTTCCGCGTCAATCCCACCCTCGTGCGTGGCCTCGACTACTACACCCAGACGGTTTTTGAGTGGACCAGTCCGGCGCTGGGTGCCCAGTCGGCGGTCTGCTCGGGGGGGCGCTATGATAATCTGGTCGAGCATCTCGGGGGTTCCCCCCTCCCGGCTGTGGGATGGGCGCTCGGGATCGAGCGGTTGGCCGCCCTGGTTCCCGCCCATCGGCCCAAAGGGCCGGATGCCGTCGTGATCCCCGTGGGTGCCCGGGCCGAGGCGGTGTGTCTCGCATTGCTCCGGGACCTGCACCGACTTCTGCCCGGCCGGCAGATCGAGTCCAGTCTCGGGGCCGGTTCGCTCAAGGCCCGGCTCAAGCAGGCCGACCGGACGGGGGCCCGCCGGGCCGTGATCGTGGGCGAAGACGAACTGATGCGGGGGGTGGTCCAGGTGAAGACGCTCGTGGGCGAGCGGCGCACGGATTTCGTCCCGCGGGCGGAGCTTGTGGAATATCTCGTCGGCGCAGCGGGTCGTGCCGACTCATCAGTTGAAGACCGGAGGTAGTGTGGAAGAACAGTGGCAAGAACGGGAAATTGAGCTTTTCGTCAACTTCTGGAAACAGAACGGGCGCTTCATTGCGGTGAGTGTGATCGTGGTTCTGCTCGGGTTCGCCGGGTGGCGGGTCTGGCGCTATGAACGGAGGATGCATCAGGAACGTGCCGGGGTCGCCTATACCCGCCTCGGGGGCGATCTCAATCACGCCCGTTGGGCCCAGGCGGCAACCGAATCCCGGCTCATCATGCACAAGGATTCGGGCACCATCGAGGCCACCTTTGCAGCGCTCACGCTGGCCAAGCTCGAGGCCCGCCACGGCAAGTGGTCTCAAGTGGCCCACGACCTCGGGTGGGCTCTCGCCCACGATCCCGACCCCGCCCTTGCGCCCTTGATCCGCATCCGGCTGGCCCGGGTGGATCTCGAACAGCACGATCCCAAAGCGGTCCTCGCCCTTTTCCACGGCAAGAATCCGGGTGCCTATGTCGGGCTCACGGCCTGGCTCAAGGGCCGGGCGGATCGGGCGCTCCACCACTTCCGCCGTGCCCGGAACGACTGGACGCTGGCGCTCGATAACCTGGGTGCCGGCGAGGGGACGCTCCGGCGGATTGTGAGCGTTGAAATGTCAACCTTGCCGACTCCTGCCAAGCCGATTCCCACCAAGACAGCCCCCACCAAGGCCGTTCCCCAACGACCGGCTGGAGTACAACCATGAGCCGGTTCCGTCTCGCCTCAGCACTCCTCGCCCCGACTGTCCTGGCCACCCTTCTTTCCGGGTGTGGCAACCGCAGCACGGTTTTGCCACCCACGCCGCTCAAGCCCTTCCATCCCCGGATCCGGGTGATCCGGCTTTGGGCGCACGAGGTGGGATCCGGTGCCGGAGGGCAGCGTTATGGACTTGTGCCGGTCGTGAATGCCCTGGGCACCGTGGTTTTTGCCGCGAGCCGGGGCGGACGGGTTGCTGCCTGGCAGGCTCAAAGCGGGCGGCTTCTCTGGAGTGTCCGGATCGGGCAGGTGATCACGGCGGGGCCAGGTGTCGGAGACGGCCGGCTGGCGGTGGTGACCCGGCGTGGTTCACTCCTCGTGCTCAACGCCAAAAACGGCCGACTGCTCTGGCGGAAGCCGCTTCTGAGCTTTGCCTTGGCCCCACCGGTCATCGCCTTCGGGCGGGTGATCGTCCTGACCGGAGATAGTCGCCTTTGGGCCTTCTCGGCCAGGCGGGGAACGCTTTTCTGGAAGCTCCATGAACGCGAGCCCCACCTGCTTTTGCGGGGTAATGCGCCCCCGATCGTGACCCACCACGCCGTCTACGCCGGCTTCAACGACGGGCATGTCGTGGGCATCGCGGCGGCGACCGGACACGAGCTCTGGCACATTCCCCTGGCCTATTCGCCCGGGCACAACGAGGTCCAGCGCATGGTCGATGTCGCGTGGCGGATGGCTCTTCATCACCACCAGCTTTTTGCCGTGAATGACCACGGCCGACTCGTGTGTCTGTCCACCCACACGGGCAAGCGGATCTGGTCCCGCCATGTCTCAAGCCTGGCCGGCCTCAGCGTGGGAGAGGAAAACGTCTACGTCACCGGTGCGAGGAGTGTGGTCCGCGTCTATGATCGGACCACGGGCCTGCCGATCTGGATCAACCCGGATTTCCTGGGTCGCCGGCTTACGGCACCGGTTCCCTTCGGTCCGACGGTCGCAACCGGTGATCTTCGGGGTTGGGTTGAGTTCCTCTCACGCCAGACGGGCCATCTCCTGGATCGTGTTCGCGCCGGTGAGTCGGCAATCCAGCAGCCCCCCGTGACCGCCCAGGGACGCCTGTTTGTCCTGACCTCGGGCGGCCATCTCGTGGCCTACCGCATCGCCCCCCGGTGAGCGGAGGCCCTCATGGCCGTGCTCGCCGTGGTTGGCCGCACCAATGTGGGGAAGTCCACGCTCTTCAACCGCATGGTGCGCTCCCGTCAGGCTTTGGTCTCGGAACAGCCGCACTGTACGCGTGACCGGCTGGTCGGCAGCGGACGCGGGGCCTTTGCCGGGCACGTCTTCATCGATACGGCAGGCGTCGCCGTCGACACACCGACTCCATTTGACGGGGCGCTCCGCCATCAGGCGGAGACCGCCATCCGGGAATCGGACGGGGTGCTCTGGCTGGTCTCGGCGGTGGAGGGCGTTTTGACCGAGGATTTGGAGCTTGCGGACTGGCTCAGGAGTTTCGGAAAACCGGTCCTCCTCGTGGCCAACAAAGCCGAGGGTCGTGCGTGGGCCGAGCGCGATTTCGACCTGACCCGGCTCGGGTGGGGACTGCCGGCCTGGATTTCGGCCCTTTATGGCGATGGACTGGCCGGACTGGCCGCACAGCTCCAGGAACGTTTCGCAGTCACCGAAGCGCCGGGCGAGGCCCAGCCGCTTCCCCGAATCGCCCTGATCGGACGCCCCAATGCCGGAAAGTCCACTCTCCTGAACCAGCTGGCCGGCGAGGCGCGGGTGTTGACCTCAGAAACGCCCGGAACCACGCGCGATGCCATCGAGGTTTCCATCGAGCGGATGGGGCGGATCTGGATCTTGGTCGATACGGCCGGTGTCCGCAGTCGGACACGCCGGCTCGACGCACATGACCAGCTCGCCATCGCCCGCAGTCTGGCCACGATCAGCCGGGTGAGCCTGGTCACGCTTCTCATCGATGCCCAAGCCGGCCCGACGGATGATGACGCCCGTCTGGCGGCGGCGGTCCACGAAGCCGGTCGACCCCTGGTTGTGGCCCTGAACAAGTGGGATGGGCTCGAGCGCCACCAGAAGAGCCGGGCACGCGGCCATCTGGCCCATCTCCTCTCCTTCCTCCCCCCTGCCGAACCCATCCCGGTTTCGGCCCTTCACGGATCAGGACTGGGAGATCTGGTTGCCGCCTGGAACGATCGACTCGAGCGGGCTCAAGCGGATCTGGCCACCCCCCAGGTCAACCGTGCGCTGGCCGCTGCCGTTCGCGCCCATCCACCCGCCCTGGTCGAACGGATCCGGCCCAAGCTCCGCTACGGCCACCAGGGTGGACGCAATCCCCCCCTGCTCATCATCCATGGGAGCCGGCTCGAGCTTTTGAGCGCCGATTATCGGCGTTACCTCACCCGACAGCTTTCCGATCGCTTTGGACTGGGCGGGGTCCCACTCCGGCTCGAGTTTCGGGACAGCCCGGACCATCATCGCTGGCGGCGCGGCACACCCGCTCCCTCCCGTGGCCGGATGTCGTGACGGGAGCGGATCCGGCCCGGTGCAGCCTGGCCCTGCCAGGACCGTTCCCGCTTAAGGGCGGTGGTGATTTGCCGGCGGTGACCCTGGCTTACGAGACCTGGGGCCCCCCCTCCCGACCCGTCCTGGTTCTCTGCACGGGACTGTCACCCTCGGCCCATGCCGCCTCGAGCGCGGCGGATCCCCGCCCGGGTTGGTGGGAGCCGCTCATCGGCCCGGGTCGTGCCCTGGATACAAACCGGTTCCGGATCTTCTGTTTCAATCCCGTGGGGGGCTGTTTCGGGTCGACCGGACCGGCCTCGATCGATCCTTTGACCGGCGAATGCTACGGAACCCGCTTCCCCGAGATCGCAATCGAGGATATCGCCCTCG
>JAJYFY010000015.1 GCA_021785265.1 Pseudomonadota bacterium | reverse complement strand
GGGGGATCGCGCGAGAGCGTCCGACGGGTCTACATCGGCGGGGAGCTGCGGTGGCCGATCGAACCCGTGCGGAATGAGACGATCCGGCGGGAGGCAGGTGATTGGATCACGGGCTTGCGCGAGGCGGTGACCCGTGGGTGATTTCAGGATCGACTTTGAGGGGGAACCCTGGCGAATACGTCCGGCCCGAGAACCCCTCCGACCGATCGTGGCCTCGATTCCCCATGCCGGTGTTGCGGTCCCGCCCCCAATTGCCGCCCGTTTTGCCTCGAAGGCGATCTCCGGGCTGCCCATGACCGACTGGGACCTCGACGAACTCTACGATTTTCTGCCGGAGTTGGGCATCGTCACTTTGATTGCTACCCAAAGCCGCTTTGTGGCCGACTGCAACCGGCCGCCGAAAGGAGAAGCACTTTACCCCGGACGCTTCGAGACGGGCCTGGTCCCGACTCGGACTTTCGATGGCGATCCGGTCTGGACGGAAGTGCCGGATGCCGCGTGGGTCGAGGAGGCTCGGCTCCGGGTCTGGCAGCCTTATCACGATCGTCTCAGAGCTCTGCTCGATCAGTGGCACGGACGCTTCGGGAGGATCGTTCTTTTGGATCTGCATAGTGTGAGTTCACTCCCGAACCGGATCTCTCCAGCTCTCGTGGAGGAGATCTTTCTGGGCGACCGGGATGGCCAAAGCGCGGAATGCGGAGTTCGGGAAAGCATCCGCCAGGCCTACATTGAGGAAGATTTCACGGTCTCCGTGAACCACCCCTACAAGGGCGGCTACATCACCGCCCACTATGGTCGCCCGCCTGCTGTCCAGGCCGTCCAGATCGAGATGGCGGAGCGGGTCTATCTCGACGAGCAAAAGCCTGGGAACCGCGATCCGGTGCGCTGGCGGGAGGCCCGTGAACGGATTCGGCGGGTCTGGGAACGCTTCGTCCCGGCATTCGACCCAAAGCCCGGTATGGGACAGACCGGGTCGAGCCGAGGAGGAGCCTCAGGGTCCCAGTGAGCTGAGGGGCTCCCTGAGAACCCCATCAGGGACCGAGGAGCCTGAACATAGGGTCATCCTGCGATCATGACCCCTTAAGTAATCTCCCATTACACACCGGTTTCAAAACCCCTTTATTTACAATGGCTCGTCACATGCCACCCTGAGTGCCAAAGGGGCCGGACTCATACAGAGAGACTTGCCTCAAGTCCCGTCCCTCGTGTAGGATAACCAGTTCGTGTTGCTTGATTTTCCACCGGTTTGGCGAGTGGGCGGGGGCAGGTTTTCATGAAAAGCTATATGGCACATGCCGGTCAGGTCGATGCCCGGTGGTATGTCGTGGATGCGGCGGGAGTCCCGCTCGGTCGTCTCGCGACAGAACTGGCCCGCAGGCTTCGGGGCAAGCACAAGGCCATCTATACCCCGCATGTGGATACCGGCGATTTTCTGATTGTGATCCATGCGGAACAGGTTCTCTTGACCGGCCGTAAGAAAGACGAGAAGCGTTACCACCGTCATTCCGGCTATATCGGTGGGCTTAAAACGGTGACCTTCGAGGAGATGCGGGCCCGCCATCCGGACCGGATCATTGAAGAGGCCGTCCGGGGTATGCTCCCCAAGAATTCCCTCGGTCGAGCCATGATCCGGAAGCTCAAGATTTATGCCGGAGACCACCACCCCCATCTGGCCCAGTCTCCGAAAACACTGGCCATCGGCAGGGTCTCCGCCCGCGCCGCCAACTTTTCCTAAGGAGCACGAAGGTGATTGAAGACAAGGGCGTACTCGGTTACGGGACGGGCCGTCGGAAGACCTCGAAGGCACGGGTTTTCCTGAGACGGGGGAAGGGGGAGATCCGGGTCAATGATCGCTCCCTGGAGGACTATTTTGGCCGGGAAACCGCCAGCATGATCATTCACCAGCCGATCGATCTGATCGAGTTCAGGGATCGGCTGGATGTCGAAGCGACGGTAACGGGTGGGGGATTGACCGGCCAGGCCGGGGCCGTCCGGCTGGGTCTGGCCCGAGCCTTGGTTCAGTACGATGAAACGCTCAAACCGCGTCTCAAAGCAAGCCACCTCTTGACCCGCGATCCCCGTTCGGTCGAGCGTAAGAAAGTCGGATTGCACAAGGCCCGTCGCGCGACCCAGTTCTCGAAACGCTGAGGGCGCTTGGGGGATCGTCTAGCGGTAGGACAGCGGACTCTGACTCCGCGAACCGTGGTTCGAATCCACGTCCCCCAGCCAATCCAACGGATGAGACCCGCTCGGACACTGGCCAATCTTGGGGATGTGAATCCTTCAGCTTATACCCGGCCGTCTTGAGTCGACTTGCGACACCTACACGCAGATTTAGACGATCTGATTCAGTGTGACCCGGGAAAGATTTCGTTTTTTAATAAAAAACGACGTCAATGATCAAAACACGTTTTATCCCATGCTGAACTCGTTGATCAACTGGATCCGTGAGAACGGCGGACACCTACATCCGGCCCGGTGATACGAACAGGCAAGAACCGCCCTCCCGTGCAGGAAGTAAACCTGGCTCAATAAAGTAAAGCCCCCGGGTTGTGGTGGTAAAAGGTGATGTAATCACCGGCCAAACGAGGGAGACACTCGGCTGCCCAATGGCGAGAAACGGGGGAAAGGTTGAGAAGTCCAGACCGTTTGAGAAGGGAGACTCTGTAGAAGTCCGTCGCGGAACCGGACCGGGATCACTCGGATATGAATGAGGGATGATGGATCTTCATCGTCGTCATGAAGCCATCGCTGAACCTCGACTCGGAAGGCTGTTCCTTTGGCGAGCCCATCTGTACGCAATGATTTCCACGATGCTCGGCGGACCATGGCAGGCAGGTCACACCCAGTCGAGCTAAGCTCTCCGGCTCATTGGCCAGCCATCCGCTCTACACGAGCTGTACTATGCGACTAATTTCACCCTTTGGCTTGACACTTCCCAGAACTCTAGAGATCCGGTCGCTCGAGCCTTTCCACGGTTGAGGATCCGCCGGCCACGAAAATGAGCTCGGGGATCCGGTGGGCGAAAATCCCCGATTCGACGACTCCCGGGATGGATTTGAGCTGGATTTCCATGCCCGATGGGTCGTTCAGGGGCAGATGGAGGACGTCCAGGATCTGGTTGCCGCCATCCGTGAGGTAATGTTCCCGCCAGGCGGGTGCCCCGCCCAGCCGGACGATCTGGCGGGCCGTGAAACTGCGGGCGAACGGCAGAACCTCGACCGGAACCGCCACCGAATCCGCCAAGCGGTTAAAGCGTTTCCGGCTATCCGCAATCACCACGAACTTCCGGCTCGCTGTCGCGAGTATTTTCTCCCGGGTGAGGGCACCACCATGGCCCTTGATGAGACGGAAGTGGGGGTCAAAAGCGTCCGCGCCATCCACATAGAGGTCCAGATCACCCGTCTCGTTGAGGTCGAGAACCCGGATGCCGGCCTGCCGAAGCAGGGCTGCTGTCTGTTCCGAACTGGCAACGGCAGCCTCAAAATGTTGCTGGATGCCCGGTAATCCCTCGATGAAGTACCGTACGGTGGATCCCGTGCCGACACCCAGGAAACGGATGTCCCGGACCAGGGCGAGGGCACCCTCGGCAGCCCGGCGCTTGCCCGCTTCGGCGGCAGGGTGGACTTCCTCCGGGCTCTGGGTCATCACGGTAGGTGGATCCGACAGATTGACGGAAAAAAGCGCTGGGCCGAACACTTGGCCAACCCAGCGCTCCAGTCTACGGCCCGATCAGAAAATTGCGCTGATCGAGGTTTCACCACTCTCAAAGACCGAAGTCTTAGGCTCCGGAGTAAAAACCGGACGCGAACCCGATCCCGTGGAACGTTTTTTGGCCGGTTTCCGGGCCGGTTTCTTCTTCACCGACGAGGTTTTCCGGCTAGATGCCTTTTTTTTTACGCTGCTCTTTTTGGGCTTGGCCGCGGCCTTTTTGGCCTTGGCCTTGCTCCGAGAAGCCGCTTTTTTCTTTTTCGCGGGAGCCTTTTTCTTGGCTACCGCTTTCTTCTTGGCGACAGGCCGACGACGAGCCGCAGTTTTGGCTTTGTGGGCCGGCTTACGACGGGCGGCAGGCTTTTTCTTCGCCACTGCACGCTTCTTGGTCACTTTACGTTTCATCATCGCGGAATCTCCGCTGTGTAACAACACGTGGAGAGTATATCCAATTAAAAAAAAAATTCAGGATTTTTTTTGTCTTGGGTCTGTCTCATCTTCCTTGACGGGTGCGGATCGGGATCAGAGCGGGTGGAGATGGGTTCGCGTGAGGAGGTGGATCCACTCCGGTGAGGTGACCGGTAAGATGGAGAGACGGTTGCCGCGGCGGAGCAGCCGGAACTCATGGAGTCCAGGATCCTGACGCAGCTGGCTGAGCGTGAGGACGGGGTTCAGGCGGGCCGTCAGCCGGATGTCGACCGCGTACCAGCGGGGTTGGCTGGGGAGACTTCGGGGATCCCAGTAGGGGCTTTGGGGGTCGAATGCGGTGGGATCCGGATAGCCTGCCCGAACCACCTCCATGAGTCCCACGATCCCGGGTTGCGCACAACTCGAGTGGTACAGGAAGACGGAGTCGCCCATCTGGACATGGTCACGAAGCAGATTCCGCGCTTCATAGTTGCGGACCCCGTCCCAGCGGGCTACCCGTCCCGGCAGGGCGAGCAGATGATCCAACCCGAATTCCCGGGGCTCCGACTTGAAGAGCCAGTAGGACATGGAATGAGTCTCAGAGAATCCTTATTTCAAGCCCGGCCAGGAGGAGTGGAAGCCCCCGTTACGGTACCAGCCCCGGTCGGTGACCACCCAATCGAGGCGGATATCCCAGGGCGCTTCCGGGATTGCATCGACCCGTTGCTGATCATGCGCCACACCAATCCGGAAGGGTCTGGGCTGGTTTTCGCGTCCCCTCCCCAGGGTTCGGTCGTAAAAGCCGCCTCCTGTGCCCAAGCGGCGTCCCCACGAATCAAATGCCCGAAGCGGGATCAGGATCACATCGAGCCTTCCGGCGGGAAGACCGGTCGCGGGTTCGGGGATTCCGAAGCGATTCGGCCGGAGAATCGTGCCCGGTTCCCAGGTGATGAACTCGAGGCCTTGGCCCTCCAAGCGCGGGAGATAGACGTGGAGACCAAAGGGCAAAGTCCCGCCTCCCAGTCCGGTAAAGCCATTGGGATCAATCTCGCCCCGCACCGGGAAATAGCTGGCCAGATAGCCTTGGGCGATGTCGTGAAGGAAGGGCATGAGTTGCGTGGCCAGACGGCTCGCAGCCATCCGTTGCGTTTCGTCGTCGAGAGTGCGAACCAGCTCCTTCATGCGAAAACGAACGAGCTTCCGGTACTCTCGATCCGCTTCCAGAAGAGGGACATCTCCCGCTTGCGCCGTTACCGGCTTTTGCCCTTGAACCTGAGGTTCAGGTGGAGGCTTCGCGGTCATCTTCAGGCTCCCCGCTCAAGGACGGGTCTGCACAACAACGACCTGTCGGCTTCCGGGATGGATCATTAGGCTCGAAGAGAATCCCAGCCCGTATCGAGCGCAGCAGGAGACGTCGATTCCATGATGCACCGGCGGATTGGGATTTACAAGGGGGCGGCGGCCCGAGCACTTCGACTGGAAACTAAGGTTCGGAGCCGTCTCAGAGGGAAGCGGCGAGCTCCAGATTCAGGCGATGGAGCTGTTCGAGCCACCGGCCGGATTCCGGTTCTCCGGCCCTTCTGGCGTCGAGCAACTGGTGTGCCAGATCCAAACCCACCATGATGGCGATCCGGTCGAGACCCACGAGCTTCCCTTCGTTGCGGACCTTTTGCATCTCATCGTTCAGGAAAGTTGCTGCCTCGAGCAGCGCCAAGCGCTCGTTTTCCGGACAGTTCACCTGGAACTCACGATCCAGGATGCGGATGCGGATCGGGGTGGTGCTCACCGTTCGTTTTCGAGCGATTTGAGACGGTGGATCATGGATTCCACCCGGAAACGGACATCATCCCGGCCATGCAGCAAGGTCGCCCGCTCCTGGGCCAGTTCTGCCAGCTTGGTTCGCAGGGAGCGGTTTTCCTGCTGCAGTTGGTTTTTTTCGGCAAGCAGGAGATGGACGGACCGTTCCAGGCTTGCGAGTTCTTCCTGCCAGTTCATGTGACCTCCCAAGACGTTTCACTATACAACAAATCCGCCTGAAGACGGGCGGGAGCGGGGACCCCGCGTGCTAGAATCAGCCCATGCAGCTATCCGATGCCCGAGACAGCGGGTCATGAGCCACAGCGGCCAACACGGGGAGTCCGGGCAGATTCCGTTGCACGAGTTGCAGGGAATGGTGTGCGGCTTGCTCTGTGCAGGCTGGATACCGGAAGGGCAAAAGCCGCACGCGAGTGGCGGTTCCCCATTCCAGACTCCCCCGGAATGGGGGGAGGCCGAGTGGGCGTTCTGGCGGACTCGGAGCCCCCTTTTGGCCGAGCAGTTGGCCCACGGCCAGCTCGATTTCAATCTCGGCCTGCCGGATGATGAAGCCACTTTGGGCAGCCGGATCGGGGCCTTGGCGTGCTGGCTCGGGGGTTTTCTCTCGGCCCTGGGCGAGGCGGGAGCCGGTTTCCCGAAGACGCGGGAGGGCCACGAAGTGCTCCGGGATCTTGTGGAGATCAGCCGCGTGGAACCCCCGCCGGAACCGGCGGAGAGTGATGAGCAGGACTTCCTCGAAGTCACCGAATACGTGCGCATGGCGGTCCAGTTTTTGTACGATGAACGATGGGGGTCGAACGCCCCCCCGATGACCGAGGAGTCCCCCCATGAACCACCGTGAAGAATGGGCGCGCCGTCGGCGTGCGCTGTTGCGCGAAATGGGCCGTGATGCGATCGCGATCCTGCCGGGTGCGGAGGAAAAATTCCGCAACCGGGACGTGAGCTACCGCTTCCGCCAGAGTAGTGATTTTCTTTACCTGACCGGTTTCGAGGAACCGGGGGCCGTGGCCGTTTTCGTGCCGGGTCGTTCGGAAGGAGAGTATCTCCTGTTTTGTAACCCGCGCGACCGCGAGCGCGAAACGTGGATCGGCCGGCGTGCCGGTCCGGAGGGGGCTGTGGAACAGTATGGGGCGGACTTGGGATTTTCGATCGCCCAGCTGGACGCCGAGATGCCGCGGCTGCTTGAGGGGGTCGACCGGATCTTCTATACCATGGGCCAAAATGAGGCCTTCGACCACCGGGTGATCGACTGGGTCAACGGCTTGCGGGCACGGGTTCGTTCGGGGATTGCTTCTCCCGAAACCTTCATCTCGCTTGAACCCCTCGTTCATGAGATGCGCCTGTTCAAGTCCAAGGTGGAAATTGCCGAGATGCGCAGGGCGGCCCGGGTCAGTGTTGCCGCCCATCGGCGCGTGCTTCGGATGCTGGCTCCCGGGCTCCATGAATATGACGTTGCGGCCGAGGTGCTGCACGAATTCATGCGGGCGGGGTGTGAGGAAGCCTATGGCACAATCGCCGGGGGTGGGGTCAATGCCTGCATCCTGCATTACACCCAGAACTCGGATTTGCTCAAGGATGGCGATCTGCTGCTCTTGGATGCCGGCTGCGAGTCCCGGGGTTATGCCGCGGATATCACGCGAACCTTTCCCGTGAATGGCCGTTTCAGCCCGGAACAGCGGGCGGTTTACGACGTCGTGCTCGCTGCCCAGCAGGAGGCGATTGCGACTTGCCGGCGGGGACGGCACTGGAATGAACCCTATGAGGCCACGGTGCGGGTCATCACCCAGGGACTCGTGCGCCTGGGACTGCTCCGGGGACCGGTCCGGGAACTGATCCGCGACCGGGCGTATGAAGAGTTTTATATGCACCGGGCCGGTCACTGGCTCGGTCTCGATGTGCATGATGTCGGGAGCTACAAGATCGATGGCCACTGGCGCGAACTCGAACCCGGCATGGTCTTGACCGTGGAACCGGGAATCTACCTCCGCCCCGGGAACCGACGGATCCCCAAGCGCTTCCAGGGCATCGGCGTCCGCATCGAAGATGACGTGCTCATTACCCGGAAGGATCCTGACGTGTTGACCCGACCACTGGTCAAATCGGCAGACGACATCGAGCAGGGGATGCATGTCGGACGGGCCTGATCCCACCGGATCGGCCGGACTCCTGATTTCGGGAGCCGGAAGCGTCGGGGCGGCACTGGCTCTCGCGGCCGCCCGCGCCGGTGTGCCCGTCACCCTTGTAGAGCGGCGGGAAGAGGCGGAGTTGCGGAGGGATCAGCGCTTGTTCGTGCTTTCAGAACCGTCGTGGCGCTGGCTCGGGGAGATCGGGGTGCTCGCGCACCTGGAGACGCCGGCCTGTCCCATACGTGAGATTTGTGTCGAAGAGCCAGGTCAGCCATCGGTCCGTCTGGAGGCGCTCGATGTGGACTTGCCCGTCCTCGGTTACACCGTCTGGGCCCACGGGCTTGAAGAAGCGCTCCGCCGGGCCCTCCGGAGCGAGACGGCGATCCGGCTGCTTTACGGAAGTCGGATCGAGCGCTCAGTGCCTGTCTGCGGAGAGGCGCATTACCGGATCGAGACCCCTCAGGGCGCTACCCAGATAACTCCCCCGCTCGCCGTGATCGCTGAGGGTCAGCCCCCGGCCTGGGCCCTGGGATCGGGGATGCGGTGCCGTGAGAAGGACACCGGACGGGCCGCACTCGTGATTCCCCTGGCCAGCCGGGTGCGACCGCAATCCGCCCAAGCTTATGAGCAGTTCGAGGACCGGAGTCTTTTGACGATCCTGCCCGCTGCGACCGATCGGTCGGTCGTCATCTGGACCCGGCCGCGGGCCGAGGCCCGCAGTTTCATGGAGGCTTCTCCGGAAAAACGCCGGTTGGATCTCTCGCGCCAGATCCGTTGCCGTCCGGAGGCCATGACGGAGGAGGGGAACCCTGTGCTTTTCGATCTCATCTCGCGACGGGTGACCCCGCCCTGCGCTGACCGCGTGCTCTTGATCGGCAATGCCGCCCATACGGTTGTTCCCTTTGCGGCCCAGGGCCTGAATCTTGCGCTGCGGGACGCGCGCCACCTGGTCGACGCGATCGCCTCCGCGCGTGTCCGGGGAGAGGATTGGGGGGGCGGAGCGTGGAATGCCCGCTTCTGGGCTAGTCGGGTCTGTGATCACCGCCGTGTGGACCAGCTGACCTTGGGCCTACCCCGGCTGTTTGAACAGACAGATCCCATGGTTCGCCTGATCCGAAGAGGGGGGTGGAGAATGGTCGCCCGGTCTCGTACCCTCCAGCGTCGCATCCTGGTACGGGGGCTCGGATGGAATCCCTGAAGGCCGAGAAGATTTCTCGGTCGGCGACGGGTCCGATCGCGATCGTGGGAGACGGGCCGGTGGGTCTCCTGACCGCCTGCCTCGTGGCCCGTCACCACCCGGTCTGCCGGATCGGGGAGAGGAGGATGACGGCTCTACCGGAAAAGGATCCCCGCCTCTATGCCCTCTCGGCCACGAGTCTCAATCTCCTGGAACGCCTGGGAATCTATAGCGAACTCGGGCCCCTGCGTTGTCGGATATTTTCCGAACTGGAGATCTGGATTCACCGTCATCGGAGCCGCCTCCGCTTCTCGGCTGAGGATATCGGAGGAGGACTTCTCGGTGCGACCGTCTGGGCACGGGATCTTTTACCGATCCTCGAAAGCTTCGCTCAAGCCGCCGACATCACTCGCCTGGAGGATCATCCCGACCGGATCGAGCGGACGGGGGGGGGGTGGAGGTTCAAGGAGGACGGGAGGGATGGGGAGTTTCCTCTGTTGATCGTGGCCGAAGGGGGGGATTCCCGTCTGCGCGAACGCCAAGGAATTCCGCTCGACATCCACGACTATGGCGAAAACGCCGTGACGGGGCGGTGCGTGCCCGAGCGGGAAGGTGGTGACGTTTTGCGCCAGGTCTTTACCCCCTGGGGACCCCTCGGTCTTCTGCCGGCACCCGGGGGCGGATTGTCCTTCGTCTGGTCCATGCCCAATCCGATCGCGCGTGCTTGGCAGCTGCGGAAGCCCGAGGAATGGGCTTTGCTGATCGAGGAAGCCACCGAAGGTTTCTACGGGCGGATCCATCTGCCGGAACCTCCGCACGCGTTTCCGCTGCGACGCCTGGTTGCGCGGCGCTATGTCGCAGAACGATTCGCCCTGGTGGGGGATGCGGCCCATGTGATCCACCCGTTCGCTGGGCAGGGTCTCAATCTCGGTTTCCTCGATGCGGGTGTTCTGGCAGGCCGACTGGCACGGACCGTGCGCCATTCCGGCCCGGTGCCGTGGGCGGTGGCACTGGAGGCTTATGACCGAAAGCGACGCGGCGCGAACCTCCGGTTTCTCGCCGGTCTCGAAGCCCTCCGTCTGTTTTTCAGGGTCCGCGATCCGCTGGGTTGGCGGGACCAGGCCCTCCGGGTTCTCGCGCGGCACCGCCTCCTGAGGCGCCCATGGGTGGCTGCGGCTGCCGGCCATGGCAGCCGCAGCCAGCTCCGCGACGGGAATCCGTAGGGGAGGCATGACCTCATCAGGGGGTCTGCCGGCAATGCCCTTTCCCCGCCCGATCCGAGAGGGGAGCTGGCTCGTGCCCACCGATCGCTTGCGTCGACTCCTCCTCGCGACTGAACTGGAAGAGCAGGACGCAGCTGGACATCGGCTGGCTCTGGCACCCCTGATCGAGCAGCCTGCCGAATGGGCTCGTCGGCACTGGGCGGCGATTGATAGCGAGACCCGTCTTCTGCCCCCGGCGGCCGACCGCCTGATGTGGCTGGATGTGGTTCGGAGCGTGGATGCCTCCGTGCAGCATCCCCTGGGGCTGGCCCGTCTGGCCCAGGAGGCCTTTGCGCTCGAAGCAGACTGGCAGATCGACGAACGGCAGTTGGGGGAGGGGGGTGGCCAGGAGCACGAGCGTTACCGCCTGCTCAGAACACGGTTTCTTGAACGGATTCGGGATGGTGGCTTCGAGTCACAGGGCCGCCTGCTCGAAAGGGTCGTCCGGGCCTTTGCGGACGGTCACCTCAAGGAGCCAGAGGACTCTCTCACCTTCTTCGGCTTCGATGAACTGACTCCGCTCGAGTTGCGTCTTGCACAGACAGCCCGTGAGCGTGGTTGCCGGTGTCTCATCCGGGACGAGGTTGAGGGACGACCTCCCGCCCACTACTCTGTCCAGTCCTACCCGAACCGCACTGACGAGCTTTATGCGGTGGCCCGGGCGGTTCAAGCCACCCACCGGGAGAACCCGTCGTGCCGCATCGGGATCGTCCTATTGGGTGGAGACCGTTTCCGGGCGCAACTCCGAGCGGTGTTGGATGATGTGCTCGCTCCCCCGCGCCTCGCGTCTTTGAGTGATCCCACTCACCGTCCCTACAGCCTGAGCCTGGGCGATCCCCTGTCCGAGTATCCACTGGTGGAAACGGCACTGGATGTCTTGGACGGCGCGGATCGCAACCATTCGGGCGAGGGATTGAGTCGTTTTTTGCGCAGCCCCTACTGGGGAGAGATCGGAGGGGATGGTCCAAAACGCTTTGCCGCGGACCGCGCTTGGCGGAATCTGGGTCGGGGCATCGGGAGCGGTTGGGAGAGCCTGACCGCCCTCGCCGAGTGTCCCGAGGATTTCCGGATCCGGGGGCGGGCCCTGATGGCCCGATTGGAATCCTTTGGGTCGCATCTCAAGCATTCCTTTTCCGAATGGGTCGGACTCTGGATGGGATTGCTCGTCGATATCGGGTGGCCGGGGACTCGGACACTCGATTCGACGGAGTACCAGACCTATGCGGCTTGGCTGGAGACGGTCCAGTCTTTTTCCGCGCTGGACATGATCGATTGCCGTTGGTCGCTGGAGGAGTTCCGGAACTGGGTGAGGGAGAGTTTCCGGGAGAGAATTTTCCAGCCCGAGTCCCCTTCGGTCCCGATCTCCGTCATGGGTCCGCTCGAAACTGCCGGACTGACTTTTGACCGCCTGTGGGTTCTCGGTGCCGAAGCCGAAGTCTGGCCGGCCCCTCCCCATCCCCACCCGTTTTTGCCTTTCGTTTTGCAAAGGCAGTTCGGCCTGCCTCATGCGGACAGCCTACGCGAGTTCCGTTTCGGGGAACGGCTGGTCGAACGATGGAAGCGTGCGGCGCCCGAACTCCACGTGAGCTGGACCACGCATGAAGAGGACACAGAACATGACCTTTCGCCTTACTTCAGCCCGGCCGCCGACTCCCCTCCGAGCGCTTTCCGGGAACGGGGGTTCAGAGCCCGGTGGCGGGGCTGTGCCCAGCCGCTCGAAGCGGTTCCCTTTACGGATCCCGTGCCCTGGTCCGGATCGGAGGTCCGCGGCGGCACGCGCCTTCTCGAGGATCAGGCGGCCTGTCCCTTCATGGCCTTTGCTACCCATCGCTTGAAGGCGGAGGTGCTCGCGCCGTGGCGCATGCCACTGGACCGACGGGAACGCGGACGACTCCTGCATGCCATGCTGGAACATATCGGATCCTTGGGACTGAGTGCAGATCGGCCATCTGGCTCCCCGGAGTGGGCGGAACTGGTCCGCCAGTCCGTGGATCTCGTTCTCGAAACTGAAATTCGAGGTGGCCGACTGGTCCGGGCGCTGTGCGAGGCCCTCCGGGAGCATTTCATCGAGGAGCTTCGCTCCTGGTTTGAAAACATGGAGGAATCACGGATCACCCCTTTCCATTCCGAACCCGAAAGGGAAGCCACGGTGGTTCTGGCCGGAATCACGTTCCGGATCCGTGCGGATCGCATCGACCGGTTCCCGGATGGCGCAGCGGCCATCGTGGACTATAAAACCGGTAGTCCGCCGAAGCCCGGCGACTGGCTGAATTCCGAGCGTCTGTTCAAGCCGCAACTGCCGGCCTATGCCCTGGCCTGGCCCGAAGCGCGTGCCCTCCTCGTGGCCTGTCTCGGCAAGTTTCCGGGCTATCACGGGCTCGAGGACAGCGCCTGGTCGAGTCTCGCCGAGCTCAATCTCACCGGGGTCCCCGACTGGGACGCGCAGCGGCAGGACTGGAAGGCGGGTCTGGATGCGCTGGCCCAGGAGATCCGTACCGGTCGAAACGATCTCGATCCCCGTGGAGTGAAGGCATCGCCTTGCCGATGGTGTGAGTTTCCGGCCCTATGTCGTCTTCATGAACGCCCCGAGGTGGATCGCCAACGGAATGAAGAAGAACCTGTGGAGCCGACGACACCCGAGAGCGCCGATGAGTCGGCATAAAGACGGGAACCGTACGCATGGCCCGTGTCATCACGATCTGGGAGAAGGGTCGGTCAGGAACGTTCGGGAGTCCGGTGTGTTGCTTTTCGGTGCCCGGGGATCGGCTCTTCAATCATTGGTCGGTCATGCGATACGGGGAGCGGAAAACGATCGGGATGCGTGAGGGCGTGACTGAAAAACCGAAAGACGATGAGTCCGTCCGGGAACGTGCACTGGATCCGGAAGGCTCTTTTCTCGTTCAGGCGCCGGCCGGATCGGGAAAAACCACGTTGCTGGTGAGGCGATTTTTGACTTTGTTGTCCCATGTCGATGAGCCTGAGGAAATCCTGGCCCTCACCTTCACCCGGAAAGCGCAGGCGGAGATGACCCACCGGATCTGGCAGGCCCTTTCCGCCACGGATCCATCCGGTCCCTTGGCCGGGCCCGTGGAACTCGTCAGCAGACGGAGCCAGGCACTCGGCTGGAATCTCGAACGCATGCCGCAACGTCTCCGCATCATGACGATCGACGGCTTTGCCCTCGGGTTGATCCAGAAAATGCCGTGGTCGGCTGGCCGGGGGCAGATTCCCCGGGTGACCGAAAGGTCGGAAAGCCTGTACCTTGAGGCGGCACGCCGGGTCATCGAGGAGTTGCCGTCAGAACCGGATTATCGTGAGGCGATCGGCACCTGGTTGGTCGAGGTCGGAGGGGATCCCGAAACCCTGGTTGGCTCCCTGGCCCGCATGCTCGCGGTGCGTGAACAATGGCAGGGGCTCCTTTATACGGCCGACCGGGGTCCCGGGCTTGGGGAGGGGAACGACCGGGCTGGGCTTCATCTTTTTCGAGATACATATCTCCGTTGCTGTCATGACCTGACGCCCACGCGCTTCAAACGCTGGCTAAACCTTGCTCTTGCTGCCCGGGACTGGCGGCAACGGGTGTGTCCCAACGCGGGTCAGCCGTCGGACACGGGGGAGGCAAAAGAGGCTGACCCCAAGGATCCCTGGGTCGCCGACCGGCTCAGTGAAGTGGAGCTTCTCCTCGACCTGTTTCTCACCCAAGAAGGATCCCTGCGCCGTCCCCGTGGAATCCACAGTCTGCTCGGAACCAAGAAAAGCACGCCCCCGGGGCTTCTGAATGAGCGCGAGTCGCTATCCCGAGCGATCGTTGCCGAACTCGAGTTTCTTGCCGCCGATCCGGGAGGAATCGAGATCCTGCAAAAGCTCAACCGTTTGCCTCGCATCCTGACTCAAGACTCGGTCCTGCTCGAACGGGTACTCGTGGTTTTGGCGCGGGCGCTCTACCAGCTCAAGGAGGTTTTCCGGGAGACCGGTACGGTCGATTTTTCCGAGATCACCGAAATGGCGCTTGGGGCATTGGGCGGGGAGGAGCCGACGGATTTGGCCCTCGCTCTCGATTACCGAATCCAGCACCTTCTGGTAGATGAGTTCCAGGATACGAGCATTGCCCATTACACGTTGCTGAGAAAGCTCCTGAGAGGCTGGCAACCGGGGGATGGCCACACCTTTTTTGCCGTGGGGGATCCCCTCCAGTCAATTTACCGCTTTCGCCAAGCCGAGGTGGGGGTCTTTTTGGATTGCCAGGAGCGGGGATTGCCGGGTTTCCCGCTCGAAACGCTCGTGCTGCATGACAACTACCGGAGCCATCCGGACCTCGTGGACTGGTTCAACCGTCAGTTCAGAAACCTGTTCCCGGCAACCGATGATCCCGAATCCGGATCCGTTCGCTACAACCCGGTTCGGGCCAGGCGAACCGGGCCCGAGGGGGAAGCCCGTGCCCAGGTCCATCAGGTGGCTGGGAATGCGCCGGATGACCGGGCCCGGAGGGTCGTCGAACTCATTCGCATGGAGCGGAGCCGGGATCCTTTAGCACGGATTGCCGTCCTCGTTGACACGCATGACGAAGCGGAGCCGATTGCCCGCCTCCTCAGAACCGAAAACCTCCCCTTTCGGGCCCTTGATCTCGAGCCGCTCGGCGAATTTGGGGTGGTTCAGGATCTCCTCATGCTGTCAGTTGCGTTGCTGCATCCGGGCGACCGGCGGGCCTGGCTGGCCGTCCTGCGAGCGCCCTGGATCGGTCTTTCGCTCGCTGACCTGGCGGCCCTGAAGGAGATACCCCTGGTCCCGACGGGAACGCTGGTGCCTTGGTCACCGGCGAACTTGTCCGCTGATGGGAGGGTCCGGCTTGAGCGGGCCTGGCCGATCCTGGAGGCGGCTTTTGAACAGCTGTCCCGGACCCACCGCCTGAGGGAAGTGATCGAGGCCGTGTGGCTCGAACTTGGAGGCCCTGCGCTCTACCGTCAGGATTTCGATCTCACTTTGGCCGAACGCTTTCTCGACCTGCTGGATGAGCATCCAGGTGGAGAGTGGCGAGCCGATCCGCTTCGCCTCCCGGAGGCGGTAGCCCATCTCCGGGCTCCCCATGAGGTGGAGATCCAGGATCCGCGACTTGAGCTGCTTACCATCCACCGGGCGAAAGGTCTTGAGTGGGACGTGGTCATCCTGGGTGGATTGAATCACGTGCCGCCGCGGCAGGATTTGCGCCTGCTCGCCTGGCTGGAACGGATCGGACCTCAAGGATCCGAAGTCATCATGGCGACGGCGGATGCGGCAAGCCTCAAGCCCGGGCACTGGGGATGGTATCAGTATCTCAAGGCAGTGGATCAGGAAAAAAATCAGGCGGAACGAGTCCGGCTGGCTTATGTGGCAGCCACGCGGGCACGCGAGCGCCTGCATCTCGTGGCGCTGGCCGGAAGCGGTCCGGCCCCGAAACCCCGTAAAGGCTCCCTGGCGGACGTGTTTTGGTCCGTCCTTTCCTCAACCGAACCCGTCGAGGCGTCGACGGCGCGGCCGGATCCGGAAGTACCGGCGGCACCACTCCGGTTCCGGCGCGGAGAGGGCTTCCCGGGTCTCGAATGGCCCGATGGAAGCGCGGTCGATCGAGCCCGTGATATCGCGAAGACCCGAGAGCCCGCCCGCCCGGCCTACGATTGGGCGGAGACCGAGGCACGTGTTCTCGGAGTCGTCCTCCACGAGATTTGTGCGCGGATCGGCCGGCTCGGCTGGGAGCGCAGCCGACCGTGGTATGACCCGGATTCGGGTGCACGGAAGCGGTGGTTGCGCCAGCTCGGTGAGGGTGGGCTGGCGCCTCAGTTGGCGGAACGTCTGGCCCGGGAGCTCGGTCTGATCCTGGAACGGGTCGTCCGCGATCCGGAAGCCCGATGGATTCTGGGCGCCCATCCTTGGGCGGCCTGCGAGCTGGCTCTCCAGGGTGGAGCGGGTGCGGAGCGTGTACGAATCCGGGTGGATCGGCTGTTCCGAGAACCGGACGGTACCTTCTGGATTATCGACTACAAGTTGGGACGGCATGCGGGGGGTGACCTCGAGGCCTTTCTCGGCTCGGAGGTGCTCCGCCACCGGCCCCAGCTCGAACGATATGCCCGCCTTCTGGGCCCCGTGGAATCCGGTCCCCTGAAACTCGGCCTTTACTTCTTGGAGCCTGCCCGTTTTTATCCCGTGCCGACTTCCACAAGCTGAGCCAATCCGTTACACTCCTGCCCGGTTCAGCGCATGACTCCTGTCGATTGAACGGATGAGACCCAGGCGAAAGACACACTCCCGCCCACCCGAGCCCCGCCTGGGGTCCAGAGAGACTCACGAATCGATTGACCTCGGCCGTTTTGTGGAAAAGGCGTATCTCGACTATTCCATGACGGTCATTCTCGACCGGGCCTTACCCCATCTGGCCGACGGACTGAAACCGGTCCAGCGCCGGATCCTCTACGCCATGCATGAGCTTGGCCTCGGAAACAGTCCCAAGTTCAAAAAGTCGGCCCGCACCGTGGGTGACGTCATCGGCAAATTCCATCCTCATGGAGACCAGGCGGCCTACGAGGCCTTGGTGCTCATGGCGCAGCCTTTCTCCTGTCGCTATCCCTTGGTCACCGGCCAGGGCAACTTCGGGTCTCCGGACAACCCGAAATCTTTCGCCGCGATGCGGTATACCGAATGCCGGCTTTCCCCGTATGCCGAACTCCTTCTTTCTGAGCTCGACCAGGGAACGGTCGACTGGGCACCCAACTTCGACGGCACTCTCGAGGAACCACTCCTTCTGCCGGCCCGCATGCCCTGGGTTCTTCTCAATGGCTCGAGCGGCATTGCCGTGGGCATGGCCACCGATATTCCGCCGCACAATCTCGGTGAAATCGCCCGCGCCCTGATCCACCTCCTGGATCATCCGAAGGCGGATCCGGCCACCCTTTGGGCCGACGTTCCAGGGCCGGATTTCCCGACCGACGCCGAGATCACGACGGATCCGGAAGAACTCAAGACCTTGTACAAAACCGGCTCCGGCATGATCCGTTGCCGGGCGCGTTACCTCCGGGAGGGGCACGATCTCGTGGTGAATGCCTTGCCCTACCAGGTTTCCGGCTCGGAGGTATTGACCGAGCTGGCCCGTCTCATCGAGGCGGGGGAGTTGCCCTGGGTTCGTGACCTGCGGGATGAGTCCGATCAGGAACATCCCACCCGTCTCGTCATCACGCTCCGGGAAGGAGAACTCCCGGTGGAGCGGATTTTCGAGCACCTGTGCGCTGTCTCCGATCTGGAACGGAGCTACCGGGTCAACTTCAATGTCATCACTCCGGCCGGAGCCCCCCGTGTTCTGGCGCTCGTCGATCTCCTCAAGCAGTGGCTGGAGTTCCGCTTGGCCACGCAGGAACGCCTGTTGCGCTGGCAGCTCGGCCGCGTGCAGGCCCGTCTGGAGGTGGTGACGGGGCTTTTAAGGGTCCATCACGATCTCGATGCCGTCATCCGGGTCATCCGCGAGTCCGATGAAGTCCGTGAGGAACTCATGCGGGTCTTCGAGCTGAGCGAAAGACAGGCGGAGGCCATCCTCGACATGCGACTCCGGCAGCTGGCGCGCCTCGAATCCTTGGTACTCGAAAAGGAGAAACAGACGCTCGCTGCCCGGGAGACCGAAATCACGGACACGCTGTCTTCGCCCGCACGCCTGCGGAAAATGGTCCGGGCACAACTTTTGGCGGACCGGGAGCGATTTGCTGATGCCCGTCGCTCCCCCCTGGTGCCCCGGCTGCCGGCGGGCAGGCTGTCGCGGGAGCGCAGCGTTCGTGGCGAGGCGGTGACGGTGGCTCTGAGTCGGCGCGGCTGGATCAGGACGGCGCGGGGACACGAGTGGGATCCCAGCCAGTCGACTTATCGCAGCGGAGACAGCTTCCTGGCCTTGGCCCGGGGGGATAGCCGCGAAACCCTCATCCTGTTTGATTCGCAAGGCCGGATCTACAACCTCGGGCCGGACGAACTCCCGGACGGGCGCAGTCCCGGCATCCCGCTGACCAGCCAACTGGACCCGCCAACGGACGCCCGTTTCGTGTCCCTCGCCTTCGGGAAATCGGAGATGTCGGTTCTTTGGGCCGATGCCTGGGGCTATGGCTTCGTGCTCCCGGCACCCGCCCTGCGGGTTCGTCTCCGCAGGGGTCGGCAACTGTTCCGACTGCCCGAGGGGGATGTGGCTCTCGCGGCCCGGTCCCTGGACCTGGCCGATCGGGTGGCCTTGCTCGCTTCCTCAGGCCGGCTACTCGTGATTGATCCAGGCGAGATTCCCCATCTGGATCGGGGCCGTGGAGTCCGGTTACTCGCCATTCCCACGGAGCGGCGGGGGGAGGAATGCCTGCTCGTGGCGGTTCCGCTGGCGCCTGGGGAGGGGCTCCGCCTCGTGAGTGGTCGACACGAATGCCCGCTGTCTCCCGCCAGACTCGAAACCTATCGGGGGAATCGTGGCCGGCGGGGACGGGGGCTCCCCGACCCGTGGCCGCGGCGCATGGAGGATCTCGTGGTGGAGGTGGTCCCTGCGAAGGGGGGTTGAGCAGCCCGAGCCCCTGGCCTAAGCCTCGAAGGGCATGTCCTCTCCAAAAAACGTCCCCTCGGCGAGGAGGACGCCGTGGGCGAGGAGTTCATTCAGCAGTTGTGGGCGATCGACGTCGGTCGCGAGGATCGGGATTTTTCTTTCGCGGAGCACGGACAACCACGGGGCAGGGGAGTCGGTGGGTGTTTCGTCAGGTGCCGCTTCCGGCGGGGAGCTGGCCTCGAGTAGGCGGGTCGCGGGCATGCGGACAAGATGCGGCTTGAAGTGATTGATCATCAGTCCGGAATAACTGGACTGGCCGAATTCGTCAAGCCCGATCAGGATACCGGCCGCGCGGAGTGGTCCGATCCAGTCCCGGGCCGTCTTGATCTGGTTGGCGATGGACCGTTCGTGAAAGAGGAGGATCAACCGGCCCGAAGTCTTCTGTGGCCAGTGTTCGGCAATGGATCGGGCCACCTCGGGATTTTTGAGAGTTTCCCCGGACAGTCTCAGATACAGCGCGAACGGCTCCGGTCTCAGCGGATGGAGGAAGTAGCCGAGGGCGGTCTCGAGCAAGTACTGGTCGAGGACCGAAAGTGCTCCCTGCTCGCTGACCCGTCGGAAGAAATCCGACCATGAGGAGCAGTGACAGGTCCCGAGCAGGCCCGGACCGAGACGCAGTTCGAAGCGGTTCAGCGAGTCGCCGGTCGTGAAACTGCTGACCGTCCGTCTGACCAGCGGCAGCTTCTTCCGTTCGATCATGTGGTCGATGACTGTTGCGAGATCCTCGGGATCCGATCCGGCGGCGGTCGGGATGTAGCGATTGACGGGCTTTGAGCCTTGCGAGGCTTGGGTGGCCTCATGGAGCAGACGATCCAAAGTGGAACTCCGGACCCGCGAACTGATGCCGATGACGATGCCGATCACGAGGGAGTGGTTCATGGCTTCGTAAAGCTGCCCATCCACTGCGTGCTGGAGATTTTCCGCCCATTGTTCCACGTTCCCTTCTGCAGGCCGTTCAAGCCAGTAGCACAGGGACCAGCCAAACCGGGTGACGAGATCCCCGGGCCGGGAAAAAGCACGGGACACGCGCTCGATCTCGTCGAGCAGGTTCCCGATCATGGCCGGCCCGTGTTCGTTGAGCAGGGTGACCGGATCCCGCAGCTGGACGACACTGATCGCCTGTTCGCTCCGCTTGGGCAGGGCTGCCTCGAGGTGTTCCTGGACACGGGCGGCAAAATCCGTGTTGGCTACAAGACCTTCCGGGTTCACCAACTCTCGCGGTTGGGGTTCGGGAGCCGGGGCCGAGGGGGTGGGAGCCTTGGCGGATGGCGACTCCTGGGGGGCCGGCTCCGGGCGCTGTCGTGCCAGGATGAGGATCGCCGGTTCGCCTCTCCAGCTGAGCGGACGAACGACCAGAAGGAGCGGGGATCCCTGTTGTTGCACTTCCACCTCGACCGGATGAGATTCGTTTGCCTGGACACATTTCTTGAGTGCCTGTTTGATGCGTGTGCGCTCGCCTGGTGGAAAGAGGTCGAGGAAGGAGCGGGATTCAGGGTTATCCAGGCCGAAGAGACCGAGGTAGGCGGGATTGGCGTAGAGGTGGAGCCCTTCCTGGATGAAGGCCACCGGGGTTTCCAGGGTCTCCGCCAGCAGGCGATGGGCACGTTCCCCTTCCTCGTTCGTATAACGCAGGTGGAGGGCGTCACGCTTGAGGCGTGAGAGTTCGGCGGTCTGCAGGATGATCTGCCGGGTTTTGGGCACATCGTCCAGACTGATGAAGTCCGTGCCCGGCCACGTGCCAGGGCTCTGTTCGACCAGGGAGAGACGGGGCAGCGCTTCCCATTTCTGCCGCAGGTCCTCCGGCAGTGAGGCCCAGTCCCAATCGAGTTCGGGATCCCAGATCAAAATCGTCCAGTCTGAAGGCTCCTCCTCCGCCAAGGCTTCGAATCCGTCGATGCAGCGGATGCGCGACCACACCCCCTGGTTGCGGAGCAGGGTGTTGATGGCCTCGCCCCGCTCAGCGTGTCGGGTGAGGACGAGGAGTGGAAGGGGATCCTGCTCGGATAGGGTCACGTACAGTCCTCAAGCGGAGTTTTGGCTGGTGCGCCGGGAATTTCCCGGACGAGCCGTGGAACGAGGTATCCCGGGAGACGGGCACGGAGTTCCCGGTGGATGTGACGGGCCTTTGCATCGGTTACGGCAAAATGGGCGCTGCCCTGTACGGGATCCAGCTGGTGGAGGTAGTAGGGCAGAACCCCGGCAGAAAAGAGAGTTTCCGACAGGTCGACGAGCCTTTCCGGATCGTCATTCACACCGGCCAGAAGCACCGACTGGTTGAGCAGGTGAAAGCCACTGGCCCGGAATCCCTGGAGTGCCCGGACCACTGCGGGCGTGATCTCGCGGGCATGGTTGGCGTGGATCACGAGCACCCGGCGGCGGGAAAAGCGGTTGAGGGCACTCAAGAGTGCCGGACCGGTCCGGCGCGGACGGACGACCGGTTCCCGGCTGTGGATGCGAAGCGTGGCCAGATGGGGGATCGCATCGAGACGGCCGCAGAGCGAAGCGAGCCGGTCACGGCTCAGGGTCAAGGGGTCGCCCCCGCTCAGGATGATTTCGCGGATATTTGGGTCCGACCTCAAAAGGGCCAGCGCCGCTTTCATGTCCGGATCTGCCCGCGCCTGTTCATGGACCGGGAAATGCCGCCGGAAGCAGTAGCGGCAATGAATACTGCACTCGGTACCGGCCAGGAGGAGTGCTCGGCCGGCGTATTTACAGATCAGACGCGGGCTCGCAAGCTGCGTCTGCTCATTCAGGGGGTCGGCCGTCCCGGCCGGATCGGTTTCCGCCGCCTGGGGGACGAACTGGAGCCAGAGCGGATCGCCCGGAATCGCCCGGGCAAGAAAGGATTGGGATACCCGGAACGGAAAGGCTTCGAGGATCTCGCCCAGGGGGCCGGGTGGTACCCGGGGGGCCCCGGTTCCGAGAACCGCCGGGTCGGTCACGAGCCCCAGACTTGAATCCTCATCCAGGAGGGGCTTCAGGGGAGAGTCGAGTTTCGCTATCATAACGGGTCTGGCTGCCCCGCCCGTTGCCCGGGCGGATCCTCGATATCTGATACGGATCCCTGAGACATGACGACCTATACTACCAATGAATTCAAAAGTGGCCTCAAAATCATCCTGGACGGGGATCCCTACAACGTCATTGAAAATGAGTTTGTCAAGCCGGGCAAGGGGCAGGCGTTCAACCGGGTGCGGATCCGCAACCTGAAAACCAGCCGGGTCATCGAGAAGACCTTCAAGTCAGGAGATACGGTCGAAGGAGCAGATGTCGTCGACGTCGAGATGCAGTACCTCTACCAGGATGGGACCCACTGGCATTTCATGCACCCGGAGACCTTTGAGCAGTATCACGCGGAGGCTGCCCCGATGGCGGATGCAGCGTGCTGGCTCAAGGGTGAAGAGGTTTGCATCGTGACGCTCTGGAACAACCGGCCGCTTTTGGTGACGCCTCCCCATACCGTGGTTTTACGGGTTACCCGAACCGACCCGGGCCTGCGTGGCGACACTTCAAGCGGGGGCAGCAAGCCGGCCGAACTCGAAACCGGTGCCAGCGTCCGGGTTCCACTCTTTATCCAGGAAGGGGAACTCATCAAGGTCAATACGCGGACTGCGGAATACGTTGCGCGCGGCAAGGAGTGAGGGGGCCTGCAACTGGCGGCCGCAGGCCGGGCGAGAGACCCTGTGCCTCCGGGCCGCACTCAAGGCGCAGATCCGTGCCTTCATGGACGAGCGGGGGATTCTGGAGGTGGATACGCCTCACCTGGCACACCATGCGGTTCCTGACCCGGAGTTGTCCTGCTTCACCGTGACCGGCAGCCGCGCGCGCTACTGGTTGATCCCATCGCCTGAATACCACCTGAAGCGACTGCTTGCCGCCGGGTATGGCGATGTCTACAGCCTGGGCCCGGTTTTTCGGGACGGTGAGGAAGGACTCCTTCACGAACCCGAGTTTACCCTCCTCGAATATTATCGGGTGGGTTGGGATGCGCGGGCCCTGGCCGAAGAGGCGGCAGGGCTGGTGGCCCGCCTCACCGGTCGGCCGGACCGGGTTCGTTTCATCCGCTTTGTCGATCTGTTCAAGGAGGCACTCGGAGTGGATCCCCTGACGGTACCGGGTAGGCAGCTCTGGGAGGCGATCGAGCCCGAACGCCGTCCGGCCGGAATCGAGCCGGATGACCGGGCCGCGCTCTGCGATTTCTGGCTGGGGATGATGTTTTATCCCCGCCTGGGCGAAGGGGAGACGGTCGTTGTCCACGGTTTTCCCGCAGAGGCCGCTGCGCTCGCCCGGCTGGATCCGGCGGATACCCGGTTCGCGCAGCGTTTCGAGATGGTGGTCGGTGGCATCGAGATTGCCAATGGCTATCACGAGTTGGCCGACGCCACCGAGCAGGAACTCCGCTTCGAACGTGACCGGGAGCGCCGCCGTCGGACCGGCCAGCCGGATGTGACGATTGACCCTGAGTTCATGGCCGCGCTCCGGTCCGGCCTGCCAGACTGCTCGGGCATCGCGATTGGATTCGATCGGGTGGTGCTCCTGGCTGCGGGAAAGGATGATTTGGCCTCGACCCTGGCCTTTCCGTTGGCCGGATCCGACCCGGAGATGGGTTCGTGATGCGGAGCGCGGATCTCCCGGCCTATGAAGACCTGCTTCGCTCCCTGGGTGCGCTCTTTTCCGGCGAACGCGATCTCGTGGCGGATACCGCCAACATGGCGGCGCTCCTGTTCCAGTCCCTTCCGGAGGTGAGCTGGGCTGGTTTTTATTTCCGGCGAGACCAGTCCCTCGTACTCGGTCCTTTCCAGGGTCCACCGGCCTGTATCCGCCTGCCTTGGGGGGAGGGGGTGTGCGGACGTGCCGCCCTCAGCGGCTCCAGTCTTAGGGTCGCTGATGTCCACACTTTCCCCGGACATATTGCCTGTGATCCCGCGGCACGGAGCGAGATCGTCGTGCCGATTTTCCGCGATGGTCGGGTGGTCGGCGTACTGGATCTCGACAGTTATGTACCCGACCGGTTTCAGCTCCGTGACGAAGAGGGTCTCGAAGCCATGGTGCGTCTTCTGGAGTCAGCCGTCGACTGGAGTCCGTGGGTTGAAACCAGTCATTGAGGTTCCAGATATCCACAAAAGCTGTGGAAAACTCTGTGGATGAAATAGCCGGGGAGTGTGGCCGGACCTTGAGATTGGCGGGTCTGTCCGCTCCGGTATATTTTGTGACCATGTATAAAACTATGGTTTTTCAAAAGGATAGACGTATCACAGACAATCCGATTTGAGATTGAACCGCATCTTTCGAATATGTAGAAGCACCTCTCCCGAGGTGTGTATAAATCAACGGCCCCTCACGATGGGCAGTGGGCTTGCGGCCAGGCCAGTGGCTGGCCGAACTGCACGGGTTCGAGGCGGGCACAGGGATTCCAGAGGGATCCTGGAACGAGCAGGATCACAGTTGAGCCATAGTTGAAACGGGCGATTTCCTGTCCCCGGTCCCAGGATTGACCGATCCCCGATTGAAGTCGGACTCGAAAGGAGGGATCCTGAGCACGGCGGGTTGGCCGGGCTTTGCACCAGACGGTTTCGATGCCGCCGACCAGGCGCGCAGCCACGAGAACGAGGGAAAGAGGCCCCATCGGCGTGTCGAATCCCAGAATGACCCGTTCGTTTCCGACATAGCGGTCGGGATCCCGAGTGAGTTTCTCAGGTCTCACCGAAGCGAAGCGGCCGGGAATCCACTCCGCATGGCGTAGGGTCCCGTCAAGGGGCAGGTGCACGCGGTGATAGTTTCCAGGAGCAAGATAGAGATTGAAAAAAAGCGCCGTGGGGTCGAACAGGCCGACGGGCATGTCGTCCGGTCGCGGGCCCAAGAGTCCGGTCCAGGTGAAGGGTCGGCCCTTCACGGTCAGGAGCCCATCGAATCCGGTCTGTCCCGTGGTCACGAGCTGTCCATCCACGGGACAAAGCAGGGCTGGTGCCGCAGCCAGCGGGCGCCGGTCCGGCCGCAGGGCCCGGGTGAAGAAGGCATTGAAGCTGGGATAACTCCCGGCATCGGGTTCTACCGCCTCGTCCAGGCGGATGGAAAACTGGCGAATGAAGCTGCCGATGAGCAGGCGTTTCCACCAGTGCACGCGGCTTTGAACCAGCGCCTGGACGAGGCGGGATCCGAACTCGGTCAGAGGGTGTCCTGCGCGCGTGCTGGTGCGGAGAGGGGGGGTGCCGGGATCCTGGGCGCGCGGGTGCACCGAAGAGGTTCCTTTTGATGGAAGAGAGTTGGTAGTATAGAAGAGATGAGGTCCGCTCCGGTCCACCTGCGCAACGGATAAGCAGAATGCCCAAAACGATGCTGCCGAAAAATCCTGGCTCTGGACGGGGTGGGGTTCCGATGGCCCGTCAGGATGAGCCCCTTGAGTACTGCCAGAACGGGATCGACTGGATCCGTTATGCCACCACCCGTTTCGCGCAGTCCGATTTGAGTTATGGCCAAGGGACCGAGGATGCGCTGGAGGAGGCGCGATGGCTGGTCATGGCCGCGCTCGGGTGGGATCCGGAGTGGCCGGCGGAGGCCTTGGCGGGTCGGCTCCTGCCCAGCGAGAAAGTCCGGATCTTGGAACTGATCGAGCGGCGAATCCGCGAACGGCGGCCCTTGGCCTATCTCGTCGGGGAGACCTATTTCTTCGGTTTGCGGCTCAAGGTTGACGAACGGGTTCTGATCCCCCGGTCACCGATTGGGGAGTTGCTCGATCGGCATTTTGAACCCTGGATCAAGAGCGCCTCGGTGCGCCGGATCTTGGATTATGGCACGGGCTCCGGTGCACTGGCCATCGGCTGCGCGCTGGCTTTTCCGGACAGCGTGGTCGATGCGGTAGACTCCTCGGACGAGGCCCTGGCCGTGGCCGCCATCAATCGCGACCGTTATGGTCTGTCACATCGGCTGCATCTTCGCCAGGGTTCCCGGCTTGAGCCCTCTCCCCGGGGACCCTATGACCTCATCGTCTCGAATCCGCCCTATGTGGACGAGCGGACGATGGCCCATCTACCGGCCGAGTATGCGGCCGAGCCCTCTCTTGCCCTGAGTGGGGGGGAGAGTGGCCTGACCGTGATCACGCAGATCCTCGCGGCGGCCGGGAACTGTCTCGCGCCGGAAGGGGTTCTGGTACTGGAAGTCGGTTCGTCCTCGGTTGCGGTCCGGGACCGGTGGCCCGAGTTTGCCTGGACTTGGCCTGAGCTGGCTTCTGGACGCCCAGACGTCCTCGTGGTCCATGCGTGCGATCTCGATGGATCTCCGGTTTCATCATGAGTGGGAACCGCTTTGGCGAGATGTTCAGCGTCACGACCTTCGGGGAGAGCCACGGTCCGGCCATCGGTGCCATTGTCGACGGCTGCCCCCCTGGGTTAGCGCTGGACGCCTCCGACCTCCAGGAAGACCTGGACCGGCGGCGGCCAGGCCGGAGCCGGCATACCTCGCAACGCCAGGAAGAAGACCGGGTTGAAATTCTGTCGGGTGTTTATGAAGGTCGTACGACCGGCACGAGCATCGGTCTGCTCATCGCCAATGCGGATGCCCGGCCCGGTGACTACCGGGAACTCGCCACTGTTTTCCGCCCGGGCCACGGGGACTACACCTATCTCATGAAATATGGCCACCGTGACCCCAGGGGTGGGGGACGTGCCTCGGCCCGCGAAACCGCCCTGAGGGTGGCTGCCGGAGCCATTGCGCGTAAGTACCTTCGAGAACATTTTGGCGTCCGGATCGTGGGTTGGCTGGATGGGATCGGGGATCTCCACCATGCCGGGCCGGATCCCTCGACACGTCCCGACAACGAGTTTTTTGCCCCTGATCCCGGCTGGATCGAACCGATTGCGGCGTGGATCGAGGCGCTGAGGCGCGAAGGCGATTCCATGGGTGCCCGGGTTGGCATCGCCGCGTATGGCGTGCCCGTGGGATGGGGGGACCCGGTCTTTGACAAGCTGGACGCCACGATTGCCCATGCGTTGATGAGCATTGGCGCGGTCAAGGCGGTTGAAATCGGCGACGGGTGCGCGGTTGCCTTCCAGCGCGGCTCGAAGGGGCGGGATGCAATGACCCCGGACGGCTTCGACAGCAATCATGCCGGCGGAATCCTGGCCGGGATCTCGAGCGGACAGCCGATCCGGATCTTTGTGTCGTTCAAACCGACCTCGAGTATCCGCCTGCCCATCCCAACCATCGACCGGGGCGGGTGTCCCCAGCGTCTCGAGGTCAAGGGGCGGCACGACCCCTGCGTCGGCATCCGGGGTGTTCCCGTGGCGGAGGCCATGCTCGCCATTGTCCTCATGGATCATGCGCTGCGTCACCGGTCCCAGAATGCGGAAGTGGTGCCCCCGCTGCTGCCGATTCCGGGAAGTCGCCCCGGCGGCTCTCTCTCGTGAGCCAGACGCCGGCCTCGCCGGGTCGGCCACGGGTGGCGGTCGTCGGCGCCACTGGGCTGGTCGGCCGTACGATCATCGAGATCCTGGATGAACGGAAGTTCCCCCTCACCGTTCTGGAAGCGGTTGCCAGTGTGGATTCCCTGGGAACCCCCATCGAATTCGGGTCCCAGATGCTCAGGGTTCGTGCCCTCGACGACTATGATTTCCGAAAGGTCGATCTCGCCTACTTCGCGCTCGATACCGGACTCAGCGAGCAGTATGTGCCGCGTGCCCTGGAGGCCGGGTGTTTCGTGATCGACAACAGCCGGGTCTACCGGATGGATCCCGGGGTCCCTCTCATCGTCCCCGAGGTCAATGGGTCGTCACTCGGATCGACTCCCATCCCCCGGCTCATCGCCAATCCGAACTGCTCGACCATTCCCCTGGCGATCGTGTTGCGCTGTCTCGAGGATCTGGCCGGTGTGATCCGCATCGATCTCTCGACCTACCAGGCGGTTTCCGGGGCCGGCCGCGGGGGCATCGAGATCCTGGCGCGCGAAAGCCGCGACCGCCTGAGTGGCCAGGAAGTCGTTCCGGATCCCCTGTTTGGGGCGGTTCCGATCGCTTTCAACGTGATCCCCCAGATCGACGACTTTGAAAGCTCTGGATATACCCGTGAAGAGATGAAAATCGTCCAGGAACTGCGAAAAATCCTGGACCGTCCGGATCTTGAGGTCA
>JAJYFY010000014.1 GCA_021785265.1 Pseudomonadota bacterium | reverse complement strand
CATCACGGATATGATACCCGCCCCGGTGGGCCGCGGGGGGGGGCAGGTGGCCTCCGGTCCGGACCGGATCGGGCATCCTTGGGCGATTATGCTATCCTGACGCCAAGGGCTCTGCCTCGGGTTCCGGCGTCCGGAGGGCCCGTTCCGGAGGGGATCCCCTCCCCTCGAGTGGAAGCGCGGCGCCCACGGAATCCAGCCTGCATGACCCAATCCCACCTCCGATGCTGAACCCACCGACTCCGGTCCTCGCGAACCCCCCTCGGCCGGCCGACTCGGATGAGACCCTCCTCGCGAGTGGACGGCGCGTGTTGGGGATCGAGGCGCAGGCGCTTGCAGAGGTGACGAAAAACCCTCCGACCGGATTTGCTCAGGCCTGCCGGCTGTGCCTGGCCTGCCGTGGACGGATCATCGTGACCGGGATGGGAAAAAGTGGCCACATCGCCCGGAAAATTGCCTCGACCCTGTCCAGCACGGGCACACCCTCGTTCTTCGTCCATCCGGGAGAAGCCAGCCACGGCGATCTCGGTATGCTGGTTGCGGGAGATTTGGTACTCGCCATCTCCCATTCGGGAGAAACGGAGGAAATTCTGGCACTCCTTCCCCGCATCCGGCGTCTTGCATTGCCACTCATCACCATCACGGGCAACCCGAAATCGCGCCTCGCCCAGCTGTCCGACCTCATTCTCGAATCTCCGGTGACCCAGGAAGCCTGTTCGCTCAACCTGGCGCCGACGGCGAGCACCACGGTGGCTTTGGCACTGGGTGATGCCCTGGCGGTCACCCTGCTCGAGGCGCGCGGGTTCACCCGCGAGGATTTCGCCTACGCCCACCCGGCCGGTCGTCTCGGCCGGCGGCTGTGGATGCGGGTCGCGGATCTCATGCACCAGGGAGCCGCCATCCCCGAAGTCGGCCCGGAAACCGGTCTTGGCCAGGCCCTGGTCGAGATGACCGGGAAAGGTCTCGGCATGACCGCCGTCACCGGACCCGACCGTGCGCTTCTGGGTGTGTTCACCGACGGCGACCTGCGCCGTGCGCTCGACCGCCGCATCGATCTTCACGACTGCCGCATGGCCTCGGTCATGACCCGCGAACCCAAGACGATTGCGCCGGATGCCCTGGCCGTCAAGGCGCTTGAGTTGATGGAAGAGCACCGGATCGGTGCGGTGCTCGTGACCGACGCCAAAGGCCGGCTCGTGGGTGCGCTCAGCATGCACGATCTGCTTCGTGCCGGAGTGGTGTGAGTGGATCCCTTGAGAGTGGCCTTGGCCCATATCCGCCTCCTCGTGTTGGACGCCGACGGCGTGCTGACGGACGGAGCGATCTACTGGAGTGATCGTGGGGAGGCCGGTCTGGCTTTTCACGTCCGTGACGGCTGGGGGATCCGTCGGCTCATCGAAGCCGGCTTCCTCCTGGCGGTCATCAGCGGGCGCCGTTCCGAGGCACTGGCCGGCCGGGTTCAGGCCTTGGGCATCTCTCATCTCCATCAGGCGGTCGAGGACAAGGGGGCCACCCTCGCGAACCTCCAGGCCTCGCTCGAATGCGGGGTCATGGAAACCGCGGCCCTCGGTGATGACGAACCGGATCTCTCGCTGTTTTCCCGCGCCGCCGTCCGCCTCGCGGTCGCCGACGCCCACCCCTCGCTGCTTCAGGCGGCCGACTACGTCACCCGGGCATCCGGCGGACGGGGGGCCGTCCGGGAGGTGGCCGATCTTCTGCTTGCAGCCCGGAGCCCGGCTTGAACACCCGTCGTGGTCTTGCCGCCCTGGGGTTGCTCGTCCTCACCGGTCTCAGTTTCTGGCTGCTCGGTGAGGTTCGGTCACCGGCCCACACCCCCTCCACGGGGCCCCAACCACCCCGCTATTTCATGACCGATGCGACACTCCAGCATTGGAACCGCAAGGGCCGGATCGTCTACCGGCTTCAGGCGCTCCTGATCGAGCATCTTCCCGCCCCCGGACTCTACACGCTCACAAAACCCAAGCTGATCGATCACCCCGGGCGCCACGCCCTCTGGCACGTGCGGGCCCGGCATGGCCTGCTCAACGCGATTCGCAACCGGCTCGAGCTCTGGCAGCATGTACGCGCACGGCAGCTCCCCTCCCCGCATCATCCCTCGCTCCGGCTCTCGACCCGCCAGCTCACCGTCTTTCTCAAGACCCACCGGGCGGAAAGCACGCACCGGGTGACCTTGTTCGAGGGGAAGGGACACATGACCGGAATCGGGTTCAGTCTCGATCTGGATCGGCGCCGGCTCACACTCCGCACTCACGTGCGGGGACTTCTCGTGCCGGTTGCAGGCCGGCGGGCCCGCACGAAAGCTCCGGCGCCACTCGCATGAGCGGTCAGCCGACCCGACGGGGGTCATCCACCCTCTGGCACTCCGGGCTCGTGGCCGGCCTGTTCGTGGTTCTTGCGACCCCGGCCTTCGCCACTCCACCGCCCCACCCGGCGGCGGGCAGCCCACCCATCCACGTCCGGGCCCAGCGCCTCAACGTGAGTGGGCCCAAGGGCAAGCCAAGTGAGGAACTGTTTAGCGGCCATGTCATGTTGCGCCAAGGGAATGTCACCCTGCATGCGGAACGGGTTCGCATGCAGCTGTCGCCGGGAGGTGGGCTCGTCCAGGCCACGGCCTGGGGGCACCCCGCCCATTTCGTTCAGAAACCGCCCAAAGGGAAGGGGCCCGGCACCGTCGGTCACGCGCTCAAGATCGTCTACCGTGCCCTCTCGAATACCTACACCCTGACTGGCCAAGCCTCGCTCACCCGGGGCACGGAACACGTACGGGCACATCGCATTGTTTATGACCGCACCACGGCCACCGTCGAGGCGTTTCAGGCGCCAGGCGGAAAGAGGGTCTACATCGTCGTCCCGCAGGCTCGCCATCCCCATCATCACCCTCATTCCCTCAGGCATTGAACCGTCTCACCGCCCACGGGCTCTGCAAGCGATACCGGCGCCGTCCGGTCGTCGATACGGTCGATCTCCAGGTGGCGAGCGGGGAAGTGGTCGGACTGCTCGGACCGAACGGAGCCGGCAAGACCACGACCTTTTACATGCTGGTCGGACTGATCCGCCCGGACCGCGGGCACATCCAGCTCAACGAACGCGATCTGACGCACCTGCCGATCCATGAGCGTTCCCGGCTGGGCCTGGGTTACCTGCCCCAGGAAGCCTCCATCTTCCGGAAGCTCACCGTCGAGGAAAACCTACGGGCGGTCCTCGAAGTCCGTACGGAGCTCTCCGCGAGCGAGCGCAACGAGCGCCTGCTCGGCCTGCTCGAGGAACTGCACGTCGGACACCTGTCCCACCATCTCGGCATGAGCCTGTCCGGCGGCGAGCGCCGCCGGGTCGAAATTGCACGGGCGCTCGCCGTCAATCCGAAGTTCATGCTCCTGGACGAGCCTTTCGCGGGCGTCGACCCGCTCTCGCTCCTCGATATCCAGCGCATCATCCAGCACTTGTCGGGTCTCGGGATTGGCATCCTCATCACGGATCACAACGTGCGCGAGACGCTCGGCATCTGCCAGCGGGCCTATATCCTGAACGGGGGGCAGGTCATTGCCCAGGGTCCCTCCCGCGAAATTCTCGAGAATCCGGAGGTCCGGCGGGTCTATCTCGGGGAGCATTTCCAGCTCTGAGCCGGCCGGCTTAGAATCAGGGACAGTCCCCGTCCTGCCCGGCACCTTGAAAACGAGCCACGGTCTCTCGCAACGTCTGGCGACCCGTCTCACCCTCAGCCCCGAACTGAGGCAGATGATGACGCTTCTGCCACTCTCTGCCCTGGAACTGACCCAGCATCTTCGGACACTGGCCCAAACGAACGTCCTGCTCGAGGTTTTGGACACGCCGGTGACAGGGGAAGAGGCCCCGGAAGCGTCCGGAGCCGATGAGCCGGCTGCCCTCGCTGATTCTGGAGCGGACGGGGAAGACAGCCGGGAGCGCGGGGAGGACCTTCCGGCGACGGGGGAGGAGGACTGGTTTTCCGAAGCCCTCCCGGCCCGCCTGCATCCGGAAACGGCGCCGGATATCCCCCAGCGCGAAACCTTGATCGATTACCTGCTCTGGCAGCTGGATCTCACGCCCCTGAGCCCCTCCGAGCGGGCCGTCGCCTGGGCGATTGTCGAAGGGATCGACGAGGTGACCGGCTATCTCACGCTCTCGGATGAGGAGATCCAATCGGGTCTTCCGGATGGACAGACGATCCCGCCCGCCGAAATCGAATCCGTTCGCAGGCGCATCCAATCCCTCGATCCGGCCGGGGTGGGCTCGCGGACACTGGTCGAATGCCTCAAGGTGCAGCTCGAGCTTTTGCCTGCCGACACCCCAGGGCGTGAACCGGCCCTGCGTTGGCTCATCGAAGATCCGGAATCCCTGACCCAAGGCGCTCGGACGACCACGGCCCGGCGTCTCGCCATCCCGTTTGCGGCACTCGAAACCGCCTGGACCCTGATCCGCTCCCTGAGGCCCTGTCCCGCCGATGGATATCCCCTGGGCCCGGAAACCGCGGACTACGTGGTCCCGGACCTCCGCGTTTTCCGCTCCCACGGGCGCTGGATCGTGAACCTGGAGGCCCGCAACCAGCCCCAACTGCGGCTCGATCCCACCCTTCATCGCTGGTTCAAGGATCCGGCACACCGCCACGAGGCACTCCGGACCCAGCTGCGCGAAGCCCGCTGGCTGATCCGTGGACTTGAGCTGCGCAACCAGTCCTTGATCCGTCTGGCCCAGGCCGTGGTCGACCATCAGGAGGCTTTTTTCACGGACGGCGATACCGCGCTTCGCCCCTTGAGCCTCCGGCAGATCGCCAGGATGGTCGGACTCCATGAAACCACGGTCTCGCGTCTCGTCCACGGCAAGTACCTGATCACCCCGCGCGGGCTCATGGCCATGAGGCGCCTGTTCTCGGTTCCCCTGGCCACGGAATCCGGACCCGAGACCTCCGCTGCTGCGGTCCGGGCCCGGCTTCGGAGCTGGCTCGAGACCGAGGATCCGGCACATCCGGCCACAGACGACCATCTGGCTCACCGCCTCGCCCAGGAGGGTATCATGGTCGCACGACGGACGGTCGCCAAGTATCGCGAGTCGCTCGGCTTCCCCCCGTTTCGCGAACGCCTGAAAGCCCCCCCCTGAGCGGAGAATGACCCATGCAGATCACCGTGAGCGGACACCAGCTTGAACTCACCCCGGCCCTGCGCCGCTATGCCGAGGACAAACTGGGACGACTGGACCACTATGAGCCGCTCGTCGATCTTCACGTGGTGCTCCGTGTCGAGAAAAAGACCCATAAGGCCGAGGCGACCGGCCACAACCGGGGTCATACCTTCCACTGTGATGCCACGGCGGACGACCTGTATGCCGCGATCGACCAGCTCGCCGACAAGCTTTCCACCCAGCTTTGTCGCGACAAGGAAAAGCGGACGACCCACCATCTCCATGGACGCTGAAGAGCCGGTGCACCCCCCTCGGCGGGAGTCCCCGGAGGGCCCCCCCCGCCTGGTCGTCCTGAGCGGGCAGTCCGGATCCGGCAAGTCCGTCGCCCTGCACGAACTCGAAGACGCCGATTTCTACTGCATCGATAACCTGCCGCCCGACCTCCTTGACGACGTCATCGTCAAGACCCTGTTGAGTCAAAAACCGCTCTACCACCGCCTGGCGGTGGGCATCGATGCGCGCAGTCACGACCTCGATCTCAAACCGGTGGTGGAACAGTGCCGCCGGCTGCGGGACCGGGGGCTGACCACGCTCGTGGTGTTCCTTCACACGGCGGAAGACGTGCTCATTCGGCGTTATAGCGAGACCCGGAGACGGCATCCCCTCACCGGAGATGGCACCTCGCTGCTCGATGCCATCCGGCAGGAGCGGGATCTCCTCGCGCCCTTGTCGGAACAGGCCGACCTCGTGATCGACACCAGCCGCAAGACGGTGCATGAACTCCGGTCGGAAATCCGCGACCGGGTTGCCCGGCACGGGGGCGGGCCCCTCGTTCTCCTCTTCGAATCCTTCGCTTACCGGGACGGCGTGCCCTTCGATGCCGACCTCGTCTTCGATGCGCGGTGCCTGCCCAACCCCCACTGGGAGGCCCGATTGCGTGCCCGTAACGGGAACGACCCCGAGGTGCGGGATTTTCTCGAACGCTTCGGCGAGACGCGCGAGTTTGTCCATGGCATCGCCGAGTGGGTCGGAAAATGGCTTCCCGCCTACGAGACCCAGAACCGCAGTTACTTCACCGTGGCCATCGGCTGTACCGGAGGCCGGCACCGTTCAGTCTATGTCGCCGAGGCACTGGCCCGGTTTTTCGACGCGGTTCCGCGGCTGACCCTGGTCCGGCACCTCAAACTGGATTCGGGCGCGAAGGACCGCGCCTAGGCGGGCCTTCGCCGCCCGCACCCGGTTCCAGGAAGCGGAGGATCTCATCGGCCCGCGCCAGTGTATCGGCGTAGCCCAGTTCGATGAGGTCCCGGCAATAGCCGCCGTCGAACAGGAGGTAACTCTCGAGCGTATACCCCGGGGAGCGGGAGGAGGCGGTTTCACGGACGAGCCAGCGCAGCCAGCGCGAAAACCGGTCCCGGTGACGGGCCACCAGGGAAGCTGGGTCCTTGCTCGGTGACAGGACCAGGGTCTCGACGGGACGAAATGGCCCCGTTCCCTGAACGTCCAGGCGACGCAGGGTCGTATTGATCCGTTCGAGACGCTCGAGATCGAGATAGATCCCGTCGACGAAAAGCGCATCGAACAGGAAGCCGCCGATCGTCACCCAAGAGGGAGGCTCGGGAGAAGGCAGGAAGGCTGTCGTCTGCCCGAGGGGGGCATGGACCGCGACGATGAGCAGACGATCGGCGCCGAGATGGAGTGCCGGGGCGAGAGGGGTGAGGTGCAAAAGCGACCCGTCCCCGTAGTCACGGCCGGCGATCCGAACCGAGGGAAAGAGGATGGGCAGGCCGATCGAGGCCATGATGTGATCCGTTGTGAGTCGGGTCGGGACCCCCATCCGTCGCACCCGGGTCCAGCCCTCGATTTTTTCTGGAGCCTGGAAAAAGGTCACGGTCCGGTTGTCCGTATACGAAGTGGCCGTAATGGCCACGCCGGTCAGCCGGCCTTCCTCGATGTGTCGGCCGATGGCCGGCCAGTCCACCTGGGTGTCAACAATGTGGCGTAGTGGAGTATTGTCGAGGAGCGCTCCGACCGGGCGACGGCTGCCGTCACCCGTATCTGCGGATGGTCCCTCAGGCTTACGGCGCGACAGCCAGTTTCGACGCCAGGATTCGAGCCAGTGGTGCGTATAGACCACATCCACCGTCAAGGAACTCCAGAGCTTCGCCAACTCGCGGGCCGCCCGTCCGAGATCATCCATACGGCTGGCCAGGAAAATGGCATTCAGGGCACCCGCCGAAGTCCCGGCCAGGATGCCCGGTTGCGGGTGCAGGCCGGGGGGCCAGAGTTCGGTCAGGGCACGCATCACGCCCACCTCATAGGCGGCACGGGCTCCTCCACCGGGCAGGACGATCCCCAGCCGGGGGGGGGGGTTGCCGACAGCGGTCACAGGCGCGTTCCCGAAACCGGCGGATGCATCGGGCGGGCTCCAGGCCAGGGGATGGACCGGACTATACTAAAAATCATTCGGCCTGGTGCAAGACCGCAGACGGCATGAAAAAGATCGTGGTGCTCAACCCGAAGGGAGGGTCCGGTAAAACCACCGTGGCCACCAACCTGGCCGTCTGCCTGGCCAGAGACGGCAGGCGGATCTGCCTGCTGGATCTCGATCCCCAGGGCTCCTCACTGGCCTGGCTCCGCAGACGGCCGGAAGGACGGGCGTCGATCTACGGGATCAATGGGGCCCACCTCAACCAGCATGTCACCCGCAGCTGGCAGTTTCACCAGTACCCGGATGCCGAAATCGTCCTGGTGGATACCCCGGCCGGCGTCGCCCGGGAACGGATCGTCGATATCCTGCGCGATGCCCAGGGTCTGCTCATGCCCATTCTCCCCTCGGCGATCGATACCGAAGTGGCACCGCGGACCATTGCCGACCTCATGCTGATGAACTATCCACGCGAGCGGATCGGCATCATCGGCAACCGGATCCGTAGCGGGACACGGTCCCTGGATCAGCTCCGGAAATTCCTGGATCACTTGGGGATTCCGCTCATCACCTTCATCAAGGACACCCAACTCTACGTCCAGGCCGGCTCGCAGGGGCTTGGGCTCGTCGAGTTTCCCCCGTGGATGATCGCGGCGGAAGGGGAAGCCTGGCACCGGCTCCGCGAATGGGTAGCGGGCCTGCCGGCCTTGCCCTGATTCCGGCTCAGGCAATCCAGACGGTCCGGAGGTTCACGAACTCGCGCAGTCCCGCCTCGCCGAGTTCGCGTCCCACCCCGGAATCCCGGATGCCGCCGAAAGGCAGGCGGGGATCGCTTTTCACCATGCTGTTCACGAAGGACATTCCGGACGGAAGCCTTTGGGCGAGGCGTTCGGCGCGGTCGAGATCGGCCGACCAGAGACTCGCCCCGAGCCCGTAAGGAGTGGCCTCGGCCACTTCCAGGGCTTCGTTCTCGTCCCGCACGCGGAAGAGGAGGGCGGCCGGGCCAAAAACCTCTTCGCGCCAGACCCGCATCGTGGGATCGAGTCCATCGATTGCGGTTGGGGCATAAAAGTAGCCGGGACGGGACGGGATGGTCCCACCGGCGAGAAATCGGGCACCCTGGTGGCGCGCGTCCTCCACCTGTGCGACGAGGGCCGATCGCAGATCGTCCCGCGCCAGGGGCGCGAGGGTCGTTCGGGCCTCGAGGGGATCACCCAGGACCAGGGCATCGACCCCGGCGATGAAGCAGTCGAGAAAGCGGTCATAGACCTCCGCCTGGACCAGAAAGCGCTTGGCCGCGATGCAGCTTTGGCCTGCGTTCTGGAAGCGGGCCGTGACCCCGGCCTTGGCCGCGGCCTCGAGGTCGGCATCCGCCAGGACGATCCAGGGATCGGATCCGCCGAGTTCGAGCACACACTTCTTGAGATGGGATCCCGCCTGAGCGGCCACGGCACGCCCCGCACGGGTACTACCCGTCAGGCTGACGCCGCGGATACGGGGGTCGGCGATGAGGCCTTCGACCGCTTCCACCTCGATGGGAAGTGACTGGAAGACCCCCGCCGGGAAACCGGCCTCGCGGAACAGGCGATCGATGGCGAGCGAGACGGAGGTGACATTCGGGGCATGCTTGAGGAGGATCGTATTGCCGGCCGCGATTGCCGGCACGGCAAAACGCAGCACCTGCCAAAACGGGAAATTCCACGGCATGATGCCGAGGAGCGGGCCCAGGGGGTCGGTGCGGACGTAACTGCGCCGGGCTTCGGTGGCCACCGGGGCGTCGGCCCAGACGGCGGTGGCCTTTTCGGCGACGTACCGGCAGAGCAGGGCGCACTTGTCGATCTCGGCCAGGGCTTCGACGAGCCGCTTGCCCATCTCGCGGGTTGCGAGCGCCGCCAGGGACTCCCGTTCGCCCCCCAGGCGGACCGCAAGCTCCCGTACCGGAGGGAGGCGGGCTTCCAGGCCAGCGGACGACCACTCCCGAAAAGCCCGCTCGGATTCCCCGACCGCCCGTTCCAGGGCCTCCCCGCTCCAGGCGTCATGCCGGGCCCATTCCCGGCCATCGAAGGGATTGATGGAAACCAGCATGTTGCCTCCCCGCGGCTCGCGGCCGCACCTTTCTCTCGATTGATCTCTATTTATATACCGATCCCGTGCGCCCAGTTTGTCGGCGATCCGGAATCGCTTCCGGACACACGCCCTCATGCGGCCGAGACGAACATCGCAAGATTCTGGGTCCCTCTCCCTTCTTCAGGGTTTTATCCCTTGAATCGCGTGGTTGCGGAGGCTGGCCTGTACCTCGTCAATCTGTGAGTGCAGACCGGGAAGATCGCGGTGGATCGTTTTCCAGATGATTTCAAAGTCCACTTTGAAGTCGCCGTGGGCAACCGCATTACGCATTTGATAGGCGAACGAAAGCGGCAAGTCAGGCTGGGCTACCACGAACTCGGAATCGCGCTTCTCGAAGTTAGGGATCACGGCATCCTGTACCCACGGGTGGTTCAGGAACGTCACCTCATCAAAGTAAAAAAAGCCCCCACCGGCGGGGTGGGGGCAGAAGCCGTCAAGCTTGAGGCCAGCGGTTCCAGTTCAGTGCTGTGGGGTCGGACGTACCGGAATGGCTTCGAAGGCAACCGTCGCGCCCGTCACGGAATCGATGGCCTGGCCGGTGATGATCCCGCGATTATTGATGTCCTGTGCATCGACGAGATCGAGGGTCGTGCCGGGCTGGGCCAGGCTGTTGAGATTGGTCATCTCTCCGTCCTGCCAGAGAAAGGCCTCTTCCGGGGCCGTGCCCCCGAAGGAGAGCCCCACCACCTGTCCACGGTCGTTGATCCCGAGTGCCTCGCTGTACTGATTGCCGGGGAGCACCCCCAGGTCACAGGTCCCGGAGGTCATCTGGCCGTTGCATCGAAAGGGTCGGGCCGACCAGTCAAAGGCCTGGAAGTTGGCACCGGCGAAGGTGGGTCCGTCGCCCGGAAGGTCGGAGAAGCCCACCACGCTCCCGGTATCATTGATGTCCATGGGTGTGTTCCAGTAGGACCCCCCCAGGGTGGGCAGGATCCTGACCACGTGGCCACGCGACCAGACCACCATGTGTTCGGCCGTCTCGCCGCCGATCGCGCCGCCGCACAAGCCGGAGATGCCGACGACCTCTCCCCTCTGGTTGATGGCCGTGGCGGCACCGTCCAGGTCGCCCGGAGCCGGTGGCAGTTCGTGGGCCTGGTAGTGACTGCCCCGTCCGGTCCACAGGACCGCCTCGAACTGGAGCACCTGGTTATTGGCATTGCAGGTCGGGTCCTGAACCCGGTCCTCAGCCCAGCCTACGATCTGACCGCGGTTGTTGACGCCGGTGGCAAAGCCGTCATAGCCACCCAAGGTCGGCAGCGCCGTCATGCGTCCATCCTGCCAGACGAAGCCCCGGCAGATGTCCCCGGTGATCGTGAAAAATACGGCGAGTCCGCAACTCCAGTCCTCGTGCAGGGGGTCAGGCCGGTTTTCTTCCGCGATTCCGACCACGAGACCGTGGTCGTTTCGGTTCGGCCAGGCCACGGCACTGTTGGGTCCTCCGAGCGTGCCGAGGGGGGTGACCTGGCCATGGCGCCATAACACCGCCTGCATGACGGTATCGCCGGGCAGGGCCGAAAATCCGGCGATCCAATCCCGGCTATTGATGGTCGTGCCCTGGCTCACGGTGCCGCCGAGCGGATTGCCGAGGTTGATGATGCGGTAGACGATCGGGGTCGGGGACTGGCCCCAGCTGCTCCCCGCCAAAGCGGCGAAAAGAGCGGCCAGGGTCCAGTGAGAAAAGCGCTTCTTGTTCATGAGAATCCTCCGAGTCGAGAAGGGACGGGAAAGAGTCTAGGAGGGCCCACTACTTATTACTCGCCAAAATCAGACCCCATCGACCGGGCCCTGGATCACTAGTCCCGAGGCTGGATGACGATGAAAGAGCATCGGGATGACCCCGATGGGTCCCGGCATCGGAAAATCGACCCGCTCCCCATGACCAGCCGGCCGAAAGGAATCCGCATGGCTCCGCAATCCTAGTGGCGGGGTGGGAACCCAGAAGCTGTCCGATAATGGCGAGCCGGGGGAAATTTCTCCGGATACGATTGAGGTCTCGGGATCTGATGGGCCCCTCCATGGAACTTGAAGCGACGATCTGCGAACAGGCGCGCCTGAGTCGGGATCCACGGTATGACGGCCGTTTTTTCATCGGCGTCACCTCGACGGGCATCTACTGCCGACCCATCTGTCCATCGCCTCACGCCAGACGGGAGAACGTGCGTTTCTTCCCTTCCGCCGCCGCCGCCCAGGAGGCCGGGTTCCGGCCCTGTCTCCGGTGCCGGCCGGAGGTGGCACCCGGAACCTCGGACTGGCGCGGCCCTTCGGAGCTCGTGCGGAATGCACTGCGGCTGATTTCGGAGGGTGCGCTCGATACCGGGAATGTGGAGGGGCTGGCCTCGCAAGTCGGCATGAGTGCCCGTCACCTGTCCCGCCTGTTCATGCAGCACCTGGGTGCCCGGCCGATCGCCGTGGCCCAGACCCGCCGGCTCCACTTCGCGAAGCAGTTGATCACCGATACCCACCTGCCGATGAGTCAGGTGGCGCTCGCCGCCGGGTTCGGGAGCCTGCGCCGTTTCAATGCCGCCGTCCAGAAGGCCTATCAGCGCACCCCGACCGAGCTCCGCAACGTCGGGCGGGCTGGCATGGTGCAACGCGAGTCGGACGAATACGTTTTTCATCTGGCCTACCGTCCGCCCTATGACTGGGACTCCCTTTTGACCTTCCTTACGGCCCGGGCCACACCCGGTATCGAGTCGGTGCAAAACGGCTGGTACCACCGGAGCATCCGCCTGGAGGCCCATAACGGCGTGCTTTCCGTGGGCCCGAAACCGGGTTGCCACGCCTTGGAAGTCCGCATCCGTTTCCCGGAACCCTCTCTGCTCATGGAAATCATCTCGCGTGTCCGGGCCATGTTCGATCTCGCGGCCGATCCCGAGATCATCGCCCGTCACCTGTCCTGCGATCCCCTCCTGGCTCCGCTCGTCCGGCGATTCCCCGGTCTGCGTGTGCCCGGCGCCTGGGACGGTTTCGAGATGACCGTGCGCGCCATCCTCGGCCAGCAGGTGAGTGTCCGCGGCGCCACGACATTGGCGGGACGCCTGGCCGGACAGTTCGGCGAGCCCCTTGCCTCATCCCCCATCACGGGCGTGAATCGCTGTTTCCCGGATGCGGCGTCTCTGGCCCAGGCGGAAATCCCGGGGCTGCCGGATTCGCGACGATGGGCGATCCAGTCCCTGGCGCGTGCCGTGGCGGCTCGCCGGATCGTGTTCGATGCCGCGCTCACGGGCGGAAGCCTCCCCGAGTGCTTCAAAAACATCAACGGGATCGGCGAGTGGACCACGCAGTACGTGGCCATGCGGGTCTTGAATGATCCGAACGCCTTTCCGGCGGGCGACCGGATATTGCGCCGGGCCGCGGGGCAGGGGGTGCTCCTCACGGAGCGGGCGCTTGGCGAACGAGCGCGGCCGTGGATCCCCTGGCGGGCTTACGCCGCGATGTATCTCTGGCGGGGAGCGGCCGGACGCAAATCGGGAGAAGGTCTGTCGGGCGGCCGTCTGCGGGCCCCGGCCACGCCTACCAGATTGCCGGGGTCCAGTTTTCCTCTTTGCCGCCCTTGAGCGCGCCCACCCGGATCACGGTGGGCTTCAGGTAATAGTAGGGCGGGACCGGCAGGTTGAGCGGGGCGGGAGAGCCCACGAGGACGCGTCCTGCAAAGTCGTACATGGAGCCATGGCACGGACAGTGGAACCCCCCCTTCCAGGAGGGACCCAACGATCCGCCAGGTTGTGGGACATAGTCTGGAATGCAACCCAGGTGGGTGCAGATGCCGATCAGGACGAGATATTCCTTCTGGATCGACCGCCAATATTGATAAACCCCGGTGGGCATGCCCGGCGGCTGCTGGGGCTGCCGGTTGTGCGGGTCCTTGAGGACGGGATCCATGCCGGGGAGGATCGACAGCTGCTCGGAAGTCCGGCGCAGGACCCAGGCCGGCTTGTGACGCCAGAGCACCGTGATGAGTTCTGCCGGCTTGATCTTGCTGATGTCGATGTCGACCGGGCTGCCGGCGGCGACCGCCTTGCGGCTCGGGTTCATCGATCCGATGAAGGGCACTGCTGCCGAAGCCACGCCCACGGCACCGAGCACCGTGGTTGCGGAAATGAGGAAGCGGCGGCGGCTCTGGTCAACGGCATCCGGGGCCGTCTCCGGAGCGGCAGCAGGCACGGGCTCGGACGGGTGTTTCACGGGGGGTCTCCTGTGGATTCAAGAAGCCGGGGCACTCGGCTCTTTCCAATTATAAACCGGTGGGGCTCGAGCGATGCCTTTTCGAGGAGGACGACCGGTGGACCGTGGCGAGCCGCGCTATGATCACGGCATGAGCGTGATGGCGTGGATTCAACAGGACGGAACCGGAGGAGGCTTCGGTCGTGAGTGATCTCAGTTGGCTGATCTGGGGGTCGCTGGGGGCTTTTCTGCTTTATGTGCTGCTCATGTGGGTGATGAGCAGCCGTGCGGGGGACGGGATCGTGTTCGTCGGGATTGTGCTGGGGATCCTGATCGGCGTGGGCGATTTGGGCGGGAAGCGGGTCGATGCCTTTCGGGCTCTTCTGGCCTGGGGGGTGGCCCTGGGTCCGCTCCTCCTCAAGGGTGTGGTCTGGCCGGCGACGGTCGCATTCCAACGGAAAGTGGAGGCCCGGTGGGCGATTTTTATCGTGAATATCCTGTCCTGGCCAACGGGAATCGTCTGGTTGATCTGCCTGGTCTGGGCGTTTTCGTCACCACCGGGGCGGAGAGGGAGGAGCACCGGTTCCGGGGTGGGCAACTAAAAGGCGAAGCCGGTTGGGCTGGGAGGGATCGCCTCCCCAGGCTGCTTCTCATGCACTCCGGCCCCCTCAGGCCAGAAGCGAGCGGGTCCGGTTGATCATCTCATCCGCACTCCGGTTCGGGGAAGGGGGTACTCCCATACCGATCTGGACTGCCGGTCGGGAAGCGATCCGCCCGAGCCACGCCTGAAGCGCATCGAGTCCCTCCATCCGGATCCCGGCCCACTCATGGGAGGCCACCCAGGGATAGGTCGCGATGTCGGCGATCGAGTAGTCTCCCGCGAGATACGAAGTGGTGGAGAGTCGGCGGTCGAGGACCTCATAGAGTCTCCGGGTCTCGCGCTGGTAACGCTCGATGGCGTAGGGGATCCGTTCCGGCGCATAGCGGTAAAACACGTTGGCCTGCCCTTGCATGGGTCCGATTCCGGCCATCTGGAAGAAAAGCCACTGAAAGACACGGGAACGTCCGCGGGGATCGGCCGGCAGGAGACGACCGGTTTTTTCGGCGAGGTAGGTCAAGATGGCGCCCGATTCGAAAATGACGAAATCCCCTTCTTCCCGGTCCACCAGGGTCGGGATTCGGCCGTTCGGGTTGAGCGCGAGATAGTCGGGCGTCTTCTGTTCCAGGCGAGCCAGGTCGAGCACGTGGACGGTGTAGGGAAGCCCCAGTTCCTCGAGGGCGATCGAGACCTTCCGGCCATTCGGGGTAGGGGCAGTGTAGAGGTCGTACATCGCGGGGACTCCTGTTCTGATTTCCGGTATACCGCCCTCGGGTCCCTATTCGGAGAAAGCGGATACGGAGTGCGCCATCCTCGATGCTGGGAAAGATTCGCCAGTCACCGGCCCGATACTTCCAGAGTCTCCCCGCTTGGCGCCTTTGAGGGCTTTGCTAAAGCTTTGGGGACCACCCAAGTATATCGTATCCATCAAGACGGTACTTCCTGAAGGGGCCCACCCAATCCAGATCCCCCACATCCTTTCCACTTGTGCCGCTTGGATCGGCAACAACGGCTAACCTCGGTTGCGTTTGGTTGGCCCTTGGCGGTTGGCATGAGAGACTTGTCCTTGGCAAACGCAAACGACGAGCTCCAAAAGCAGGAGGGACAACGCCGATGTGCGAGAGGAGCCTCAGCTACGAGCGGACAAAGTCCAGCAGGGGACGAATATCGTGGCCATCCGCAGCACGCAACGCCAGAACATAGGCTCGCCGTGTTGCGCCGGCATTGACCAAGTTGAGCCGTCCCCACGAAAAGCGTGGCTGACCCTGGGCCACCAAAAGCAGGTCGGTCGCCATCCGAGCATGACGACCATTGCCGTTGGGGAAGGGGTGAATCAAAACCAGCCGGTGATGGAATCTGGCCGCGATTTCGTCCAGCGAATAGGTGTCATGATCGATCCAGTAGCGGCAATCATTTAGAAGGTTTTCTAGATCGACTCCGATGCGATAGGTCGCCACCCCGATGTTGCGCTCGGTTCGGCGAAACTGTCCGGCCCAACGCCAGACCCGGCCGAACATCCGTTTGTGCAAGGCCTTGAGGTACCGCTCGTCCAGCATGTCCCGTTTGCGCGCAAAGGCCCACCCTTCCGCTTCCAGGATGTTCGCTTGTTCTGCTTCATTGAGTTCACGGTGAAGCGTGATGTAGGACGGGATCAAGCCTTCCCGTTCTTCAGGATTGAGGGGGGTGGCAAGCTCGTCCGCTTTGAAGAGGGGGTCGGTCACGCGTCTTCCTCCCACAGATCGGATCCCGCCTTCTCGAGAATCTGCTGGACGAGGAGCTCGAGCTGCACGTGCTCATCATCGAGCTCAATACGCTGGGCTTCGAGGGACATGGTATGGCTTGTCGCGGCAAGCCGCTTCCGGGCGAGATGGAGTGCACGTTCTTCGATCAAATCCTCGAGAGGCTGCCTGGGTACCAGCACATAGACGAGACGGCAATCCAGCGCACGAGCCGCCCGTTCGAGGCTTGCGAGGGTAATCACTCCCCTGGCTTCGGCTTGCTCCAGGATGACCGCACGGGGCTGGCTCACGCCCAGGCGTCGAGCGAGTTGGGCGGTGGTCATGCCCAATGCCTCCCGGATCGCCTTGATCCATCCGCGTGGCGGGCGAGTCAGGGAGTCGCAGTTCCCGAGGATGTTCAGGCGTTTGTCAAGTTGGCGGCGGGCCGATGAACGGTCTGATGGGCGCATGGGGGCACTCTCGAGCCATGAAGACAGGCCAAAAGAATAACATAAATACTATTTAATATAAATATATTTATAGGCTATATATTATTATATCTTTGATAATGGAATGTGTGGAAAAAATAGAGACCAACCACTTAGTCACCTGGTTCAGGTTTCGCGCTTCAGCCAGAAAAAATCCAGGGTTTGACTTATCCGACAAGAGTCTCAGATGCCGTTAGGGTTTGAGGCAGCCGATAGTACCTTGTGGCTCGGCATATCAAAATTGTCATCAAGTACAAAAAAGCGGTGCGTAATCGGCATGTAAAAATCTCGGTGGTCCAATCCTTGTTTGGTCGCTCAATCGCAACGTCGTCACCACAGATACGGGCAGATCCTCGACGCAGTTTCCAAAGACTTCTTTCCCATCCCTCAGATCTGATTCCCCAGAACCTCGGTTTTGCACTTCATCTTTGAGACGCCCGGGCATGAATCCCTTCCGGCTGCCTTCGGGTCGCGAGGGCCAGGGCATGGAGATGGGATTGAAGTCGTTCGGGATCACGGGACTGCTCGATCAGGCTGGATCCCACGATCACGCCACGGGCCCCCTGGGCCAGGGCAGCCTGCACGTCCCCCGGTGAGGAGATGCCGAATCCCACGAGTCCTGGCGGTGCGCCGAGAGCGCTCAGCTTCTCGAAGAGCGTGGCCTGGGGTCGGCCGGCCTGCTTTTCCGTTCCCGTGACCCCGCTCCGACTCACGACGTAGGTATAGCCGGAACCGAGTTTCGCGATCCGGGCCAGGGTCGCCTCCGGTGCGTTGGGGGGGGCGATCAGGATCGATGCAAGGCCGCATCTTCGGGCCGCGTCCACGAAGGGCTGGGCTTCCTCCGACGGCACGTCCGGGACGAGAACCGAATCCGCTCCAGCGGCCTGGATCCGCCGGTAGAAGTGATCCAGTCCCGGCTGGTAGACCAGGTTGGCGTAGACCAGAAGTCCGATCGGGAGCTCCGGATGGCGGGTGCGGAGCTGACCCACGATGGCGAGCCCCGAGTTGAGCCGGGCGCCGGCGGTGAGCGCTTCGTGGCTCGCGGTCTGGATCACCGGACCGTCCGCGATGGGATCGGAAAAAGGCAGGCCAAGCTCGAGCGCATCGGCGTGGGGGAGGAGGGCCTCGATCCACTCGAGCGAGCGCTCCGGAGTCGGATAACCCAGGATGGCAAAGGGCACGAGCGCTCCGCGGCGCTCGCGGTCGAGGCGCTCAAAGAGGGCGGAATAGCGGTTCATCACGACACCCTCTCGATCAGGGACTGCACGTGGGCGAGGTCCTTGTCTCCCCGTCCCGAAAGGTTGACCAGGAGGCGGGCGGGCTTCGGCTGACTGCGGGCGAGCGTTTCGCAGTAGGCCAGGGCATGAGCCGATTCGAGAGCGGGAATGATCCCCTCATCGCGCGCGAGCCGGCGGAAGGCGGCGAGGGCCTCGTCGTCGGTCGCCGATTCGTAGCGGACGCGCCCGGTCTCGTGGAGGTAGACGTGCTCGGGACCGACGCCCGGGTAATCCAGGCCGGCCGAGACACTGTGGGATTCCAGGATCTGGCCTTCCGGGTCGGTCAGGATCCGGGTTTCGGCGCCATGGAGGATGCCCGCCTGTCCGCGGCTGATCGTGGCACCATGACGTCCGCTCGCAAGCCCTTCTCCCCCGGCCTCGACGCCGACGAGGGCGACCTCGCGATCGGCGAGGAACGCCCGGAAGATCCCCAAGGCGTTCGAGCCGCCGCCGATGCAGGCCACGACCTGGTCCGGCAAAGCTCCGCCGGTTTGTTCGAGAAACTGGGCCCGGGCCTCGTCCCCGATGATGCGCTGGAACTCGCCCACCAGCGTTGGGAAAGGGTGCGGACCGGCGACCGTTCCCACGAGATAGTGGGTGTTTCCGTAGCTCGCGGCCCAGTCCCGCAGGGCCTCGTTCATCGCGTCTTTGAGGGTGGCACTGCCGGCCGTGACCGGCGTCACTTGGGCGCCGAAGAGTTTCATGCGGAAGACATTGGGTGCCTGACGAGCGCAGTCGGCGGAGCCCATGTAGATCTGGACCGGAATCCGGAACAAGGCACCGGCCAGGGCGACCGCGACCCCATGCTGCCCGGCACCGGTCTCGGCAATGACCCGGGTCTTGCCCATCCGGCGGGCCAAAAGCATCTGGGCCAGAACCTGGTTGGTCTTGTGCGCACCGCCGTGCAGGAGATCCTCGCGCTTGAGATAGATTTCGAGTCCTGAGCCGGCCAGGAAGTTGCGGCAGCGGGTGAGCGGGGTCGGCCGGCCGGCAAAGTTCGTGAGGAGGTCCTTGAGTTCGGCTTGGAAGGCAGGATCGGTGCGGGCGCGCTGGAAGGCCTGATCGAGCTCGTCCAGTGCCGGAACCAGGATTTCAGGGACGTAACGCCCACCCCAGCGGCCGAAGCGGCCGGGAGCCGGAGCGGGCGTGGCAGGAGAGATCGTGGGGGTCATGGGAGGCTTCCTTCGCGATGGGGTAAGGCTCTTAAATGATGAAAGAGCCGGGTCAGGCGTTCCCGATCCTTTCGTCCGGGCGAGGTCTCGACCGCCGAGTTGACGTCGATGAGCCAGGGATCGAGTCCACGAGCGGTTTCGATTTCTTCCGGTCCGATGCCGCCCGCGATCACGGCCTGGGAAAGTTCCGGCCAGAGACGTGCACGCGCCGGGTCAAAGGGGATCCCGGTGCCACCCATGCGGCCGCCGTGTGCGCTATCCAGGACCAGACGGTCGGCGCCGAGCGCCCTCGCCGTGACGGGTGGGTCATTCCAGGGCACAGCCTTCCAGAGGGCGACTTGGGCCGGGAGTTTTTCCCGGAGGCGATCGAGTAGGGAGCGCGACTCTTCCCCGTGCAACTGGATGGCCACGAGTCCAAGTGTCTGGGCAGCCTCGGCCATGACGTCGGGTTCGGCGTTTTGGAAGATCCCGACCCACGCCAGGGGGACGGCACGGACGAGCGCCCGGGCCTCTTCCTCGCTGATGGCCCGAGGGGAGCCGGCCACGAAGTTGAGCCCCCCGTGGGTGGCCCCGAGCTGCCAGGCGAGACGGGCATCCTCGATCCGGGTCAGTCCGCAGACCTTGACCTGGCCGAGCCGGAGCCTCCGGGCCGCGAGATCGATCCGCACTTCCCGCATGAGCGCGCTGCCGACGAGGAAGCCGTCGACCCAGGATCCGAGCGCGCGAAGTTGCGTATGGGTCTCGATCCCGGATTCGGCGATGATCGGGAGTGCGGGCGGTACCCGGGGAGCCAGTCGGCGTGTGGTCTCCCGATCGATCTCGAGCGTCTTCAGGTTGCGGTTATTGATGCCGACGAGATCGCAACCGATCCGGAGGGCACGCTCGAGCTCCCGCTCATCGTGCACTTCGGTGAGCGCGTCAAGTCCGAGTTCGCGGGCGAGGGCGAGACAGTCGGTGTAGAGCGGATCATCGAGGACGGAGAGCATGAGGAGCACGGCATCGGCGCCATGATGACGGGCCTCGATCACCTCGTAGGGATCGACCAGGATGTCCTTACGGAGGAGCGGGAGAGTCGTCCGGGTCCGCCAGAAGTCAAGATCGCCGAGACTGCCCTTGAAGAAGCGTTCCTCCGTGAGGACGGAAACCGCATCCGCCCATTCGTTAAAGGTCTCGGCCATCGCTTCGAGGTCGGCTTGGGGACGGAGCATTCCGGCCGAGGGTGAGGCACGTTTGCACTCGAGAATCAAGATGGGTCTCGCCCCTCTCAGACGCTCGCGGAGCGCATGCCGCCCCGGCGTGAGGGTCCGCCGGAGCTCGGCTTCCGGAACGCGGCGTTTACGACCGGAGACGACCTCGCGTTTGTGGGCGATGATCGTATCAAGCACGGCTCGCGACCTCCTGAAGTCGGGTCAGGACCTTGCGGGCCGCGCCGGTCTCGACTGTCGCGTGGGCCCGCTCGACTCCTTCCCGGAGCGTCTCGGAGCGTCCGGCAATCCAGAGGAGCGCACCCGTATTGAGGGCGACCGACCAGGCATAGGCCGGTTCTGCCCGGCCGTCGAGAAGATCGGCGAGCGCGCGGGTGTTGGCGGCCGCATCCCCGCCCGCGAGTGCCTCGAGCGGGTAGGGGGGAATCCCGAGCGAGGCCGGTTCGAGGATCCGGTTTTCGATCACGCCATCACGCAGGATGGAAAGCCGGGTCGGTCCATGGAGCGCCATCTCGTCGATTCCCGAGCCATGAAGCACGAGGGCCCGACTCCGGCCGAGCTCGCCCAGTGCCTGGGCCACGGATTCCGTACAGTCGGGATCGTAGACGCCGACCAGCTGGATGGGCGGCCGCGCCGGATTGAGCAGCGGACCCAGGAGGTTGAAAACGGTCCGGATGCCGAGTGCCTGGCGGACGGGCATGGCATGGCGCAGGCCCGGGTGGTACTGGGGGGCGAAAAGGAAGCAGAGCCCGGCCTCGTCGAGGCAGGCGCGGGCCCGCTCCGGGGTCAGGGAGAGCGGGATGCCGAGTTGCTCGAACACGTCGGCGGATCCGGAACGCGAAGAAACCGAGCGGTTGCCGTGCTTGGCGATCGGGAGGCCACAGGCGGCCGCGAGGAAGGCGACACCGGTCGAGATGTTGAGCGTTCCCTGCCGGTCGCCCCCGGTCCCGCAACTGTCGGCGAACGGGTAGTCGGGGGTGGGGAAGGCTTGAGCAACCTCGATCAGGCTTCGGGCAAAGGATGCCATCTCAGCTCCGGTCTCCCGTTTGGCGCGGAGGGCCACGACGAGGCCGGCCAGCTCCGCGGGATCCAGTTTTCCCGCGACCAGGGACTGGCAGACCGCGGCAATCTCTTCTTCCGGCAGTTCACGTCCGGAAAGGAGCCATTCAAGTCGGGCACCTTTTTCCATCGGGACTCAGGAAGAAGGGCGGACGGCCCAATCGACGATGCGGACCACGAGCGTATGCCCGAGTGGGGTCAGGATGGATTCGGGATGGAATTGCAGCCCCAGGATCGGATCCTGCTCGTGTTCCATGGCCATCGTCACCTCGTGGGATCCATCGAGCGCCCAGGCACTCCTCCGGAAATGGGGCGGCAGTCGGTCGACCACGAGCGAGTGGTAGCGACCCACCGTGAACGGGACGGGCAAATCCTGCCAGAGGCCCCGGCCGTCATGGAAAACGGCGGCCGGCTTGCCGTGGACGAGGAGCGGAGCGGGGCCGACCCGACCCCCCAGGGCCTGACCGATCGCCTGGTGACCGAGGCAGATGCCGACGATCGGGATCTTGCCGGCCTGTGATCGGATGAGTTCGATGAGACAGCCGGCTTCCTCCGGTCGACCGGGTCCCGGCGAGAGGGCCACGAGCGTGGGCGGGTGGGCAGCCAGCCGGGTGGTCAGCGACTCCAGGGGGGTGTCGTTTCTCCAGGTCTCGACCGAGGCGCCTGCCGACTGGAACTCGTCCACCAGGTTATAGGTGAAGGAGTCGAAGTTATCGATGAAAAAAACATGGGGACCGGTCGTCATGATGCAGGATCTCCGAAGGTACGCTCGATGGCCTCGAGCACCGCTTCCGCCTTGCGACGGGTCTCGTCACTTTCCTGGACCGGATCCGAATCTGCGACTACGCCGCATCCGGCCTGGACCCACGCCTCGCCGTTGGCCACCCAGGCTGAGCGGATCACGATCGCGGTATCGAGGTTCCCGCGAAGATCGAGGTAACCCACCGCACCGCCATAGGGTCCCCGGAGCTGGGATTCCCGTCGACGCAACAATTGCATGGCGCGGATCTTGGGTGCACCGGTCAAGGTGCCCATGTTGAGGCAGGCCTGATAGGCGTGGAGGGCGTCGAGATCCGGGGCCAGAGTGCCCTGGACCCGGGAAACCAGGTGCATGACGTGGGAATAGCGTTCCACCGTCATGAGTTCGGTCACGCTTCGGCTTCCCGGTTCCGCGACCCGGGCCACATCGTTGCGCGCCAGGTCGATCAGCATGGCGTGCTCGGCCAGTTCCTTGGCGCTCAGTCTGAGCTCGAGTTCAACGCGTGCGTCCCGGTCGGCGTCCACGGTTCCGTCCGGATTGAGGGCCCGCGGGCGGGTCCCGGCGATCGGCCGGATCTCGATCCGGGACTCGGCGGCACGCACCTTGAGCGCGCTTTCCGGCGAGGCGCCGAACAGGATGCCGTCCCCGTCTTCGAGGAAAAACATGTACGGACTCGGATTGAGTTGCCTGAGGGCGGCGTAGGCTGCGAGCGGATCGGGACAGTCGATTTCGAAGCGCCGCGAGGGGACGATCTGGAAGACTTCGCCCCGAGTGATCTCGCCCTTGAGGTCCTGGACGATTGCGGCGAAGGCATCATCGGGGGTGGGACTCCGGTACCGGCGGGCCCCCTGCCGGCTCAGGGAACTTCGCGGTGCCGGGTTTCCGGTGGCCCGGATCAGGCGTTCCAGTTCGGTCAGGCGGCGACGGGCGGCGAGCTCGAGATCCTGTGGCGGGTTGTCGCCGAAGACCACGGCCGTGATCGTGGTCGAACTCTGGGCATGATTGATGAGAATCCGGGTTTCACAGAGATGAAACTGGTAGTCCGCGACCGGTCGTTCTGCGGACTGGCGCTCGGGCAGGGGTTCGAAGCGGTCCGCGAGATCGTAGGCGAAGAGCCCGTAGGCATGGATGCTCTCCAGGGTTCGCGGATCGGCCTGCCAGCTCCACAAAAGGGTTCGCAGGGGGTCGAATGGTCCGGTGGCACGCAACCTTGAGGCTTCATCGAGTGTCGGCGGCCGCGGCGGCAGGGGGAAGCGGTATCCGCCATCGGGCTGTTCGCGGGCACCGTGGGTCCACCCGGCCTCGCGCAGGCAGTCGATTCCGAAGCGGCCATTGGCGCTCAGGGGTTGCCATTCGACCGCATCGCCGACCAGACGGCACCGGATGGCCGGGTCGACGTAGAGGAGGCTTTGCGCTTCCGTTGACGAAGCGTGATCGGCGGTTTCGAAAAGTGCGCGGGGGGTGATTGCGGTTGTGTCCCGGAGACGGGCGAACAAGGCCAAAGGATCGGGCAGATGGTCGAGACGGCGGGACAGGGTGCGCAGGCCGGGTTTCGCGGGTCGGGTGCGGGTCGTCATGGCAGAGTCCGTCCGAACAGTTGGGCGAGGGGTCGGAGCTCTCGCATGAGGCGGGTGAAACTTTGGGGGTCCAGGGACTGCCGACCATCGGACCACGCCCGGGTCGGATCCGGATGGACTTCGATGAGCAGTCCATCGGCCCCGGCGGCGAGCGCCGCCTTGCTGAGCGGGGGGACCAGTTCGGACAGTCCGGTGCCGTGCGAGGGATCGACCAGAACCGGCAGATGGGTTTTGGTCTTGAGCCAGGCCACGGCGTTGAGATCGAGCGTATTGCGGGTGGCCGTCTCGAATGTCCGGATTCCGCGTTCGCAGAGGATGACCGCCTCGTTACCGGCGTCGACGATGTACTCGGCTGCGAGCAGGAGTTCCTCGAGGGTGGCGGCGAGTCCGCGTTTCAGGATGACCGGCAGCTTCTTCTGGGAACCCACGGCCTTGAGCAGCGAGAAGTTCTGCATGTTGCGAGTTCCCACCTGAAGCACCTGGACCGACTCCATCATGGCGGGAAGGTCTTCGGCGTCCATGATCTCGGTGACGATCGGCAGACGGTGGGGGGAAGCCGCCTCGCGCAAGAGTTGAAGTCCACTCCGCCCATGTCCCTGAAAGCTGTACGGGCTCGTTCTGGGTTTGAAGGCGCCACCCCGGAGCCCGTGGGCCCCCGCGGCGCGGACCGCGGCCGCGACCGATTGCATCTGTTCCGGGGTTTCGACGGCGCAAGGTCCCGCAATCACGATGAACGAATCTCCTCCGATCGAGACGTCCCCGAGCGGGACGAGCGTGTCGTGGGGATGTAGCGCGCGGGCTACCCGCTTGTAGGGGGCCGCATCGCGGATGCACTCCTCGACATACGGATGGGTGGCAAAACGTTCGGTGATTTCGGGGGAACCGACGAGCGCGAAGGCACGCCGGTTGAGTCCGGGGAGCGGGACCACCTCGAGTCGGGCAGCCTTGAGCTCCTCCACGAAACGGTTTTGGAGGTCGGGGTCGAGGCCGGGTTTGAGGATGAGATACATACATGCTCCTGGAAAACGAACGGCCCGCATTGCGGGCCGTCCAGAGAAAAAAGAAGGGATGCCCGCTAGAAGGGATTACACAGCCACCACGCCCAAGCCACCGGGCCACCGACCACGGTTGCGACCCCGTCACGGATTTGGAGTGCCGTGGCTTGGGGGATGCGGCTCTCCTGGCTGGGTGCGTGAATCAACTGAGCCTCGAGGATGAAGTGAGCGACGACAGCGGAATCGGTAGGATCCATGATAGCCTGAACCGGGTGAGCTGACAAGAAGGCCCTCTGTCAATCCGGGGAAACCCCCGGCTTGGGGAGCACTGTGCTGGATGCGAAATTCGCTGCCATGAAGTCGGGTTCCGGCCTTCCCTCGGAAGACGGCAAAGCGCCCCTTCTTGCCGCCATCGTCATCAACTACCGTCTCCCCGACTGGACGCGCCGCTGCGTGGAGTCGCTTTCTGCACCCGTGGCCAAGGTCTACGTCGTTGACAACTCCGCCCAGCCGGAATCCGCTCACCATCTGGCCCTGTCCCTGATCCACCTGCCTCGAGAAGCGGCGCCGGTCCAGGTTTTCGGGTCGCCGTCGAATCTGGGTTTTGCAAGCGGGATCCAGTTCGGGATCGATCACGCACTGGCCGAACGGTCGTGGGACGGTTTTTTTATCATTAATAATGACGCGATTGTCCAGCCGACCCTTCTCCGTCGGATGGTCGAGACCTGGGAGAGCGAGCCGGGTCCGGTTCTCGTGGCGCCCGCGCGGGATGACCGGGGACAGCCCCTCCGCCTTTGGTACCATCGGGTTTTGGGCATCGTGCTCGAGCATCCCTGGTGGGGGACGGTGCCTTATCTCAGCGGGACCTGTCTCCTGGTCCCGACCAGACTGGCCAGCCCCCGTCTTTTTGATCCGCTCTTCTTTATCTATGGCGAGGATGTCGAACTCGGCTGGCGCCTCGGTCAGGCCGGGGTGCCTCTGCTGACCGTGTCGGCCCAGGCGGGCGAATTCCGGCATGCCGCCAATCGCTCGACCGGTAACGGGAGCCTTTTTTATGAATATCACATGAATCGCGCGCATCTGCTCCTGGGCCGCAAACTGTCTCGTCCGGGCTGGGATCGGGTGAGTCTGGCCATGGGACGGGCGTGTATGCTGCCGGCGCGGGCCCTGGTCCGGAGTGTGAGGGGTGGAGGATGGGTCCCGTGGAGAGGGCTCCTTAGGGCCCTGCGCGAGGATCCGCCTCCCCCTCCCGGTGACGAGATGGAAGCCCGAAGATGAGGCAAGCCGGCATGGAAAAAGCCGGGCGGGTGGCGATCCTCTGGGGCAGTGGCCTCGGGGATGTCTTGGTCATGCGCCCACTCCTCGAGTCGCTCTGCCGGCGGGGGGACGAGGTGGTGTACCTGACACGAGGTGACCGGTCTCGGGCAGTCTTCGAAGCACTCGATCTGCCCGTCCGCTTATGGGTACTCCCCAAGCCTCCGCGACAAGCACTCAGGTCCTTGTACGCGTCCGGCTCCTTTGATTGGGTCTATACCGGCCCCGGTTCAGGCTGGCCCACCCGGCTTCTCTGCCACCGGGTCCGGCGCTCGAGTCCGGGAGGCCGGGTTGTGGTGTCCCGCAGCCAGGCATTTGTGGCCGATGGGATTGTCGAGGATATGGTGGCACTCGGACTCGCCGATCAGACACCTTCACCTTATGGGTCACTGCCAATTTTCACGGGAGCGCCGGTGTCCGGAGTAGGCGAGCCGACCTCCGCGTACCTGCTTCTCCATCCGGGCAGTCGTTCCGACTGGCAGACCAAGTCCTGGCCCAAGGCCCGGTGGCGGGCCTTGATCGAGAACTTGTGTGGAGCGGGTTGGCCGCTTGAACTGGTCGGCACGGCCGCAGAGCGGGATGGGCTTGAATCCCTGCTGCCCCGGCGTGTTGCGGCGGGGACAGTCGACCTCCATACCGACGGGTCGCTCGCCCGGCTCGAGCACCAGATCGCCCACGCGGCGGGGGTCATCTGCCACAACTCGGGCATCATGCACCTCGCGCTTGCCTACCGCCGTCCAACCGTCGTCCTGACCGGATCTTCATCGCGGCAGTGGCGGGCTTCTTACCCTCAGGTTTTCAATCTGGACTCCGGACGCTGCGGACTGGCCTGCAACCGGCGACATTGTCCGGTGCCGGGTTTTCGGGCCCGTTGCATCCGCTTGCTCACCCTCGAAGCCGTGGTCGAGGCTTGCTTCTCGCTGTGGGGGAATCCCCGCTAGCCTCCGGGGCATCTACCCGCATGAGCACTGTCACATTGGCACCAGCAAAGACGCACCCGAGCCCCCTGCTCGATCAAGTCGAGTCCGGCGAGGAAATTGTGATTGCCCGCCCCGGGCAGCCTGTGGCACGAATCTCTCCTGTTGAAAAACCCAAGCACGCTGTCAAATCTCTTGCCGAGTTTCTCAGTCGCATGCCGCGCTGGCGAAAATCCAGCACAGAATTGCTGCGCGAAATGCGCGGCGACCGCCCTTTGATGAGCTTGACCCCCTTGCGAACACCCAACTGTGGGTCCACTTCAATCAGCAGATGGACATGATCGGTCATGACCTCCATCTCCAGCACTTCGCTCTGCGTCTCATCATCACCAAGCGCCGCTCACCCGAGGCCTCAAGCCCAAGGTTTGCGCGGCGCATGGGGTCAAAAGAGATCCCTCTCGCGCGGGCGGACTAGTGGAACAGGTCTCGTACCTTGCTCAGGAACGAGCCTTTCCGCATTCGTTTCAGGGTCATCGCCCACTGATCCTCCGCGATCACTTTTCTTTTGGTCTCGGCCTCTTCCTTTTTCATGAGCTCCAAAACCCTCGTATCCTCGTCCGCATCCAGCCAGTATCCATGCTGGTTCTCGCAAAAATCCATTTCGAGATCATAGAGCCGATATCGAAATCTCCTGAGCGGAGCGTTGCATTCGGGACACGGGGCTGTTGTGGGAGTGGAACTGAATACCAGCGTTCCTTTGGCGTCTTCGCCGAAATCGAAAGCCTCATCTTCCAGTTCGTCGAGCTCTTGACGTTCGAACCACATCCCCTGACAGGAGGAACAGGTTTTGACCGCAATCTTGTGCCGGACGGTTGGCACGAGGTCCGTCTTGCAGGTGGGACATTTCATGTTGGCCTCCGGCTCATCAGGGTTCAGGTGTCGGGCAGATCCCGTATATCAGCGAACTCTTTATTCTACGCTCCTGAATCCGGTCCGAACGGGCGAAAGTCGAATTACGGGATTGTCGAGGATATGGTGGCACTCGGACTCGCCGATCAGACACCTTCACCTTATGGGTCACTGCCAATTTTCACGGGCGGCCGGTGTCCGGAGTAGGCGAGTCGACCTCCGCGTACCTGCTTCTCCATCCGGGCAGTCGTTCCGACTGGCAGACCAAGTCCTGGCCCAAGGCCCGGTGGCGGGCCTTGATCGAGAACTTGACCCTAGTTCACTGTGCGACCCCAGCCGGACCAGTTGCAAAACCCCTTCGGTCTTTCGGTAGATCAGCACCAAATCAGGCCTAAAGTGGCAATCCCGGTGGTCTCTCCAGTCGCCAGACAGTGGGTGATCGAGATATTTTTGGTCCAACAACCGGTCAGCAGCCAACGCCTCTATCAATGCCACAAAATCTTCCTGAAGCGATTTTCGGTGTGGGCCTTTTGATTCCCTCTTCAGGTCACACTTGAACTGACTGGTTTGTTTAGTCGTCCGTATCAAGAACCGCTTGCAAATCCTGGAGCGTGACCGTCTCCAGTTGCCTATGTCGGGCTTCCTTCATGGCCGCTATAGTTTTCTCACTGGGCACCAATGGGTCAAAGGGTAATAGTTTTTCACGCGCCACACGGGTCAGCATCAGGCGAAACGCATCAGATACCGTCAACCCCATCGCCGCCAGCACAACAGTGGCTTCTTCCTTGATGTGCTCGTCGATCCTGGCACGTACTACCGCGTTTGCAGGCATCTTTGACCCCTCCAGCATGTGAGCCACATTGTAGCGCATACTACTCCACCTGTCATTCAATCAGTCGCCGCGGCAACATCTCGCCACCAACCGTTTTTGAGAGGCTCCGCATTATGAGGCCTTGGGACGGCTACTCTCCGGTTGCTGTACCGACGATTTATGTGGAGTACAATGTGGATTAGAATCCACATCATAATATACAGCCATGAGAACCATTCAGATGACGATTGACGATCGACTACTCAAGCTGGTCGACAAAATGAGCCACGCAAGGAAGACGACGCGCTCGGCCTTCATCCGGCACGCCCTTGAAGCCGAGATTCGCCATCAGCACGTCCAAGACGAGGAGGTGCGTCACGCGCAGGGCTATGCCCGTCATCCGGTGGCCCCTGGGGAATTCGA
>JAJYFY010000067.1 GCA_021785265.1 Pseudomonadota bacterium | reverse complement strand
TAAACCTCGATCCAAAGTTCGAGATGGGTCAGGGGATGACGCCACGGCGGGTGCCGTAGCAGGCGTCCACCCGGCGCTGCCGCCAGCTTGCGGTACCAGTGCCGTGGGTTCTCTTGGGGGGGGATTTCCGGGAGGCAGGAGAGCCCCCCCCAGATCCCTCCGGGAGGACGCCTTTCAAGCAAGAGTCGACCGCCTTTGCGGAGGAGGAGGAGCTGCATCCGCCGGGATGGAAGGGGGTGACGGGAAGAGTCTGTTTTTCCCCGTCCCGTTCCTCGAGTCTTGGGGTAGCGGCAGTCTCCTTCAAACGGGCAGTGCTCGCAGTCCGGGTTCCGGGGCCGGCACCGCAATGCACCCAGGTCCATGAGCCCTTGCGTGTAGATTCCCCCGTTCCGTTTCGGAAGAAGTGCCCGGGCCAAAGCCCAAAGCCGTTGGGTCTCTCGGGTAGATCGCCCCGGGTCTGCTCCGAAATAAAGACGGGCCAGAAGGCGCCGGACGTTGCCGTCGAGCACGGGGTAGGGTGCATCCTGGCTCAAGGACAGGATCGCGCCCGCCGTGGAGAGGCCGATCCCGGGGAGTTCGTGGAGCGTCTCAAGCCGTGTGGGGAAGACCCCTCCCGCCTGCATGATCTGGCGGGCGGCTTCATGAAGGTGGAGGGCGCGGGCGTAATAGCCGAGACCAGCAAAGTAGCGGAGCACGGTTTTCGGCCGGGCCCGGGCCAGATCAGGCAGCGTCGGGAAGCGTGCGAGGAAGCGCCCGTAATAGGCTTTCACGGTTTCGACCTGCGTTTGCTGGAGCATGATTTCCGAGATCCAGATGCGATAGGGATCGCGGGTGTTCTGCCAGGGAAGGTCGTGTCGCCCAAAGCGCTTCTGCCAGGCGATGAGCCTTGGGGCAAAGCGGGGGAGCGGGCGGAGCCACGCCGCCTGCTCATCCGTCAAAGCAGGCGGTTCATGCGTGTACGGTCTCATCCGTGGGGGATCAGGTGGCCAAGAAGGCCGCCCAGGAGAGATTTGGCCTTGGCACGGGCTTCAGCCTTGAGGATCGTGGCGAGATCCGGGCTCACGCGGGGCGATTGCGGGGAGCCACTCACCGTGATCGGGATCTTGATGCCATGAAGGGCGGCAGGCCACTCGCGTCGACCGAGGGCATTTGGTCGGGGAGCCAAAAGGAGCCGGAGCGCTAGATTGGGGGTGAGCCAGTTGAGTTGTCCCCGGCCGGTCACTGCGAGACCCGGGGTCTCGAGGACGAGAGATTCAACGTCCAGGATCGGACCGGTGAGACGGAAAGAGAGGTTCATCCGGCCGAGCGGCGTCACCCCACCCTGTGGCCAGGTCGCCGGGATATGGCCGGCCAAAGCCTCACGCACGGCTTCAACGACGCGGTCGAGATCGAGGCCCACCCAGCGAGCCTTGTGCATGGCGAGCGCTCCTTTTCCGGCGAGTGTCCGTGCGAGCGCCGCCTGGCTCTCGCCGGTGAAACGGGTCACGAGGCCGGCATCGAAACTCCCGGACAAGGGTGAGAGTCTCTGACTGCCCAGTCCGGCGACGAGCTTACGGGCTGATAGGTGATGGAGCTGGAGCTCGAAAGCAATGAGGGGTGCACCACCCACTCCGGCGGAGAGTGAACCTGAGCCGGCCAACTGACCGCCAAAGAGCTGAGCGGAGAGGGGGGAGAGGATGAGCACTCCCTGAGCCATCCGGAGATTGACGGCGATCCCGGTCGCGACAATTCCATCCGCGCGGAGCATGCCCAACTGGATGCGTCCACTCCCCGCATAGTCTTTGAGCCAGTTTAAGTTTGGGGTGCGAGTTGCAGTCGCGACTGATCCCACTGCGGCCCGACCCGAAGCCCGACTGCCGGAACGTTTCGAGTGGGGTTTTGCCTTGCCGGCCGGAGGGCTGTTCAAGGCCAGAGAGTTGCCGTCCAGAAGGAAGGAAAAGCGGCGTGGCTGACCTGCGTTTCCGATTCGGATGAAGCCCGTAAAGCGTTCCCCGCCGAGTGCGACGGCCAGTTGTGAGAGGGAGAGTTCCCTTGAGGTGATGTGCCAGGCCGTCTCGAGGGTCAAAGGTGGGCGCCCCGTTCCATTCCGGATGAGATGGTCAAGACCCGCTCCGAGCCAGGGCTTGATCCGGTCGAGCTTGAAGTTCATGCGGCCGGAAAGTGCCCGGAGCGGGCCTGGCCCCAGTCTTCCTTTTGCAGTGAAAAATCCTGAAAATCCATTTCCTTGTATATTTATCTTATTAAATGAGATGAACTCTTTGGACAGGCTGTACCCCAGGTTTCTGGCCTGGCCCCGGAGAATGAGGTGGCGGGGCTTGGTGAGCGTCAGGCTGAAGGCAGTCCCGTTGAAGTTGAGTCCATCTTTGGGTTGGTAAAGAACCCGGGTTTTAAGTTCCAGTTTGGCCGAGATGCTTTGGGGATGGTGAGTCGAAAAGCGTGCCTTGAGCCGGAAGGGGAAACGCCGACCGGGTTCGATGGGTCCCGCCTCGACCTCGCTCAGGTGGAGATGGTCGACCGTTCCCGTTTGCCGGTTGATTTCGCTGATGGTGACGTGCTCAAGCCGGATCCGACCCAGGGCCGCAAAGGGGAGGCTCGGGCTCTGGGTGGAATGCGCGCTTTTCGTCGGAGCCGGTTTTGACGGAGCGACCATCCGGGTCAGTGCCGCGTAGTTGCTTTCCCCTCTCCGGTTCGTCATGAGGCTGAGGGCGATGTGACTCAAGCTCAGCTGGGTCACCACGATATGACCCGTGATGAGGGGAATGAGACCGACCCCGACCGCGGCCTGGCCGACCGAAAGGAGCGGCGGTCCCCGGAAACCCGCGGGGTTTCCCAAGGTCGTTCGGCTCAGGGTGAGGCCGAGGGTGGGGAAAACCGAAAGCCGGACCGAACCTTTGATCCGAAGCCTGAGCCCGGTTTGCTGGTGGACGACTTTTGTGATCTCCCGCCGGATGAATCCGGTCGGGATGAGCCCGGGCCCGATGAAAACCACGAGGAAGAGGACAAGAAGGACACCCCCGGCAATCCAGAGGCCACGTGGAGGCTTGCGGAAGCGACTCATGGAAAGTTCCCTCCGGTGCACGGGGGAAGTGAGGGGATTGGAGCGGGTGATGGGAATCGAACCCACGTCACCAGGTTGGGAACCTGGAACTCTACCATTGAGCTACACCCGCAGACGCGAGCCGGGTTACAGCTTAAGGGCTCGCGCGTGCTCTGGCAAGCGGGAGGCTCGGCGCGGTGGGCAAAACTCCTCTATAGTGTGCACAGGATGGAAGTTTTTTCCCGTGCCGATGACCAAAACCCGTAGCCGAAAACTGGGAATGGGGATGTTTCTGGTCGCTCTCCTGTTGGGGGGAGGCGCCCTTTCGGCGCCGCTCCCGGCACGGACCCTGACCCCCGCTCCTCTCGCGGGCATGCCGCACTCCCAGCGTCAGGCGGCCAAGGACCTCCTACAGGCTGCGGAACTCCAGTCCGATACCGTGCTGGCGGCGCGAGCCGCCTGGCTGGCCTATGAGCGGGCCCACTTCCGCCTTGCTCGCCAAGCTCTTCTCTACTGGAAAACTCTTGATCCCAGGGATCACCGAATTGACAACCTCTTGGTTCTGACCGATCTCGAAACGGGTCATCTGGGTCAATCGCTCACCGTCCTGACCGGGCTGGTCCGCCATGCGATGCATCCCCACCAGGCCATCGCATCGCTCCTCCAGGTACTCGCCCGGGCCTCGGAACGGGCCCCCCGACTCCTTTTGTTTCAGAACTGGGTGCATGAAGCCCCGACCGACCCGCTCGCGCACTGGGCGCTCGCCCAGGTTGCGGCAGGCGAGGGTTTGGCCGGGCTGGCCGCGCACGAGTATCAGGAATTGTTCCACCAGAAGCCCAAGGATCCGATGATCGGACTCGCACTGGCCAAATCCTGGATTCTCCTGGGGAGGACGAAGCGCGGACTCGCTTTGATCGATGGGCTCGAGAAGAAAGGGCTCCTCCGCTCCGTTCCGCTCCGCGTCAAGTCGGCGGACCTGTGGGTGCTTGCGGGACATGCGAAAGAGGCCATCCGCCTGATCGAGCGACTGCCCCCCTCGGCCGCCCCCTTTGTTCCGCTCACCCGGGCCTGGATCCAGATCCGGGAAAAACACTTTCACCAGGCCGAATGGACCCTCACCCGGCTCCTCGAGAAGGACACGTCGAACCGCACGGCGGGTTATTTCCTGGGCTATGTCGAAGCCGACCTCAAGCATTTCCGACGGGCCCGGGCCTGGTTCCGTTACGCCCGGGTCGGTGCCCATTTCGTCGACTCGACACGGGAGATTGCCCGCATCGAGATGGACAATCACCCTCCACACTTTCAAAAAGCACTCTTGACGCTCGAAAAAATGTCGAATCTGGTGCCGGTCTGGGGCCCCCGGCTCGTGACCAGCGGCGTCAACCTGTTCGTGCAGGACGATCAAGTCTCGCGTGCCACCTCGCTTTTAGTCTGGGGTCTCAAGCGCTGGCCGGACAACACCGACCTGCAATACGCCGAAGCTCTGCTCGACATCCGCCTGGGCCATTTTGCCAAGGCCATTCGTGAGCTCAAGGCGCTTGTCCGTCGCTACCCGTCCGATCCCCTGTTTCTCAATGCGCTGGGATACACCTGGACACTCCGTGGTCGGCACCTGCTTCAGGCAGCGATCCTGATCCACCATGCCCTCATGATCGATCCTTCGGATCCGGCGCTATTGGACAGCCTGGGCTGGGTCGATTTCAAGCTGCACCACTGGCATTCCGCCTATCGTCGCCTGGCCTTGGCGCACATGCTCAAACCCCACGAACCCACGATTGCTTTCCATTGGGGCCGGGTGCTCTGGCAGTCGGGGCATCCGCAGGCAGCACGTCACGTCTGGCAAGAGGCTCTGGAGTTGGCCCCTCATGACGCGCGACTCAAGCGTGCCCTGAGCCAGCCCCTGCCGCACCCTTGACGCTCCGGCGTCTCACGCCGGTCTTTCTGACGACCGGTATCCTCATCCTGACCGGCTGTGCCCCCTCCCTTCCATCCCCGAGGCTTCTTCCCGCGCGAACGGTCCGCAGACTGCGTGCAATCCGCGGTTTCGAAATCACGGGTGAGTTGGGTGTGGTCGACCGCCAACGGGGCTTTTCGGGCTCGATCTACTGGCGCGAACACGGGGGACGGAGCCTCCTGATCGTGACGGCACCCCTAGGCAGCGGGGGCTTCCGCCTGTCCGGCCATCCCGGCCACTGGCAACTCGTGACCTCGCGTGGACGAAGCTTGCCCATACGCCACTGCCTGCGCTGTGTGCTCGCGCGCTGGTTTGCGGTACCGGTTCCCATCCGGAGCCTGGGCTACTGGGTGCGGGGCCTGCCGGACCCGGGGATCCCGGCACATGAGAAAAGGGGTCCTGCCGGCCGGCTCCGGCGCCTGGCCCAGGAAGACTGGCAGCTGGTTTACGAGCACTATGGCCGCGTTGACGGTCTGCCGGTTCCAACCAGTCTCGTGCTGAGATACCGTTCTGCGAGGATCCACCTGGTCGTGGATCGGTGGACGATCTGGATCCCGGCCCGGAAAAGCGCCCGCGAGTCTCGAGACTCTGGGAGCACGCTTGCAGGAAAGGTCCATGACGGCTAGACTGGCTACCGGCATCGGGAGGGGAGCGGTTTGACCATGAACCGATGGGGCAGAGTCCTTTTAACCGGTAGTGGTCTCCTGCTCGCAGCTGCCATGGCTTGGGCGGCGACTCCAGCGCCCTCCCGGGCGCCATCGCCCAAGACACTCTGGATACAAATTCGCTTTCTTGAGCGGACGCATGCCGTCATGCCCCGGAGCCAAGTATTCCAGCCCGGTTCACGCACGGTCGATCCCTATACCGTCGATCTGGCCAATGACCTCGCACGGGAGGCAATTCTGCGGGCCGGGGGAATCCGGCGCGTCATCCGGTATCCCGGAGGGAGCCTCGTCGTCAAGGAAAACTACGACCCGAACCGGAAACTGGACGGAGTGACCGCCATGCTTAAGCTTCCCGGTTACGATCCCTCCGACCGCAACTGGCTCATGGCAGCCTACAGCCCCCAGGGTCGGGTCGTCGCCTATGGCCAGGTGGCCTCGTGCATCGCCTGCCATGCCATGGTCAGACGTGCCGATTTCGTTTTCGCTCCACCGCCCCGCATACTGCTTTCGGTCGCGATCTGGCGGGCCTTTTTCCCGAAGCAGAAGATTTCGCCGGTTTACAGCCGACTTCTGGCCCAGCACCCCCAGGCCATCGTGAGATAGATTCGAGTCTAGCCTAGGGCTTGACTTTCGTTTTCTTTTCTGGTACTCATTAGGATCAATGAACAGCAACTCCAAGTACGGAGGAAGAGCACGGGGAGGGGAGCGATCCCCAAGACGGTTCTTCGCTGCTTTTCAGAAATGGACTTCGTGATGGATCGACAAAACCCGAACCGATATTTCGACTGATCCGCCTCCATCCGGAGACGGTGGGTTTTTGTCTTTTTATCCCGAAGCTTGGAAACCCGACCTGACTACGGTCATGAAAAAAACCGTGGCGGGTCGTTCAACATCGTTTAGGAGTCATCCATGAGAAAACGCATCATGTCGGCATGGGCCGTACCCATGGCGGTGCTCTTCGCCCTGGCGGGAGCCGCCCCGGTCCTTGCTCAAACCCTTCCTGGTGGCAATGTCATGCAGATGCATGGCATGGTGCCGCAAGTCGTGAAACAGGCGGTCTACCTGAGGGCCCACAGTCCCGCCGTACCAATGACGGTGACGGTGGGGCTTAGGCTGTCCCATCCGAATGCCCTGAACCGCTTTCTCGGCGAGCTTCAGGATCCCGCAAGTCCCTTGTACCGCCATTTCCTGACACCCGCCGAGTTTACCCAGGCCTATGGTCCGACAACCGCCCAAGTCACGGCGGTGACCGACTTTCTCCAAAGCCGGGGCATCCACGTGACCGGGGTGTCATCCAACCGCCTCCTCATCCATACCGAAGCCTCGGCTGGAACCTATGAGCAGGCGTTAGGCGTTGTGCTCGAGGACTACGCCTACCACGGGCGGACCTTCTTTGCGCCCTCGCATGCGCCAGTCTTGCCCGTCTCGATTGCCGGCGACGTCGAGTCTCTGATTGGCCTTTCGGATGCGGCCATCATGCGCCCCATGTGGATCCGGGGTCCCGTCACCATCAGCCGGAAGAGTGGGAACACGGCGGCGGCGACGCCTTCGGGTTACTCTCCCCAGCAGATCGCGACCGTCTATGACTGGCCGTCGATCACCAGTACGGCCAGTGGGTCCGGGGTGACCATTGCCAATGCCACGGCCGAGAGCACGAACCTCTCGATGAGCGACCTCGATACCTTTTGGAACCAGTATGGATTGCCCACCCATACGGTCAATATCACTCCCGTGGATGGCACGACGCGCTCCACCGGGGGCACGATCGAGACCACGATCGACGAGGAACGGAGCGGGGCGATGGCCCCCGGCGCCACCCTGGATGTCTATGACGCCGATAGCGCAACCGATCAGGATTTCACGGATACCTACAACACGATCGTCACTGACAACACAGCCCAAGTGATGACCACGAGCTGGGGCGAACCGGAAGCGGATGCCTCGTCCACGACACTCTCGACCGATGACAGCATCTTCAAGCAGGCGGCCGCCCAGGGAATCTCGGTTTTCGCGGCAGCAGGCGACAACGGCTCCTCCGACGGGACGAGCAATCCGGATACCGCGGATTTTCCGTCCTCGGATCCGTATGTGCTGGCGGCCGGCGGAACGACCTTGACCCTGACCAGCAGCAATACGCGCTCGAGCGAGATTGCCTGGTCCAGTGGAGGAGGGGCAGAAAGCGCGGTGTTCAGCGAACCCTCCTGGCAGGTGGGGAACGGCGTGCCCCAGAACGGGTTCCGCAATACCTCGGACCTCGCGATGGATGCCGATCCCAATACGGGATACTCGGTTTACGAGGCTGGGAGCTGGAGCGTCTACGGCGGAACCAGTTTCGTGGCACCGCAGTTGGCCGGACTCTGGGCTGATGGGGTCGCGGACAATGGTGGAACCCGGCTCGGCCAGGCCAACCAGGCCGAATACGGGGTCGCCAACTCGGCCAACTATGCCAATGATTTCTACGATGTGACCTCGGGCAGCAACGGCGCCTTCAGCGCGGGCGTCGGCTGGGATCACCCGACCGGCTGGGGCACTCCTGTGGCGACCAATCTGATCGCGAACATCGTGACTCCGACGACCGGTGGCGGGGGTGTGGCTGCGCCTACGGCCTCGAACGGATCGGTCACCACGGCCGAGAACACGGCAGTCTCGGGAACCCTCTCGGCTTCGGGCCCGAGCGGTGCTGCGCTCAGCTTCGCGATCGTGGCCCAGCCGGCGAATGGTTCGGTGACCCTCACCAACGCTTCGACGGGGGCCTTCACCTATACG
>JAJYFY010000066.1:2824-8484 GCA_021785265.1 Pseudomonadota bacterium | reverse complement strand
CAGGCCTTTGACCTCGATCACGGGTCCGGTGGCGTTCATAAGGATTCTCCTCGGGGTGATGGGGAAGGGATCGGTGGGCTCACCGAAGGGCGCGCGGGTGAATCGGGGGGATCACGGAGGGCTCTCGCCCGTATCGGATTGAAACATCTTGCTCAGCGTCAAGAGACTCAGGGGTGTGAGCAGGCCCGCCGTCGATTCGAGCGCCAGGGCGTCATTGATGACGGCGGCCTGGACTTGCGGAAGATGGGTTTCCGCGCTGAGGAGCGCGAGACGCGCATTGACGAGATCGAATTCCGAACGCAACCCGGCCTTGACACCGTCTTGCGTGGCCGTGACGGCGCGGTGTGCGGCCACGACGCTCTCTTCGTAAGCATGGAGATCGGCGAAATCGGCGTGGAGGGCGCTCAAGGCGCGTTCGGCCTGAGCCTCACTTCTGAGCGCCGCGCGGACCGCCTGTTCACGTGCGAGTGTGTACTCATCCTCGGCCCGGTCGACCGAGGCATTCGTGCCGCCGCCGGCATAAAAGTTCCAGTGCAGGTTGAGAAGGATGAGGTTCTGCTGGGCGGTGTTGGCGGCGGGTGCGGGAAGGTCGAGCACACCCGGCACGGCATAACCGTAGGTCCCGCCTGTGAGATTGCGCGTGTGGCTCACCTGGACACGGATCGAGGGCCAGTATCCGCCGCGCGCGGCCGAGACCTCCGCGTGGGCCGAACGAGCCTTGAGCTTTGCGGCCACAACGACCGGGTTTGCGAGACGGGCGGCATGGACCCACTGCCGTCGCCGGAGTGGAGGCAGGGGAATCAAAGGGATGGAGGATGTGCGCGCGGCGAGGTCCGGCATGAATGAGGGACCCGTCAGTTCCGCCAGTGACGACAGGGCCTGGCGGAGTTCGCGGTGGGCGTCGATCACCCGGGCTCGAGCGCTGGCCTCGGCCGACCGAGCCTCCTCAAGCCCGATGATTCCGCGGAGTCCGGCCTTGTGGCGCGCGCGCGCCTGCGCGGCCTCGATCGCAAAGGCTCTCGCGGTTTTCCGGGTCGCGAGAAGCTGCGATTGGGCCACCAGGACGGCCAGATAGCGGCGGACCAGGCTCCTCATGAGGGCCATCCGGGTCGCCGTGTAGGTTGCCCCGGCGGCGGCGGCGGCGCCGTTGGCCGCCGCCAGTTTTTCGATGGCCGTCCAGCTGAAAAGCGGCTGCGTCAAGGTCACGGTCCAATAGCTCTGGCGGGTGTTCTCGGACTGTTCGACCGTGAGAAGGCTGCTTCCGTAAAACTCGGGACCGACGCTCCAGGCGTTGGTATAGAGACGGTCGGCATCCAGACTCAATCGCGGCAGGAGTCCGGCCAGTGCCGCGGGGCGCCGGGTCCGGGTCGCCGCAAGACGCGCCCGGGCTTCCCGGAACTGGGGATCGAAATGCCGGGCGGCGAGCCAGGCGGCCCACAAGGATCCGGGTTGGACCCTGGAGCGGGGTTGGGCGTGTGCCTGAGGGAGGCCGAGTCCACAGAGGATGAATCCGAGGCTCGCACAGGCAAGCCTCATGGCACGCCTGTTTCGGGGCTCGGCCGGATCTCGGGTCGGAAACGCCACGGCTTCAACCGCGAATGCGGACGCGGGGGGCGCCCGAAAATCCGGAAGTGTCGGAGATGATGACCCGTTCCCCGGGCTTGAGTCCCTCGAGAACCTGTATCGCATTGCTCGAGGCCATCCCGAAGCGCACGCTCACCGGAGTGGCTTCGCTTCCGCCGTGCACCAGCCGGTAGAGGGTCATGGTTTTCCCGCTGGCGCTGTAGGCCGGACGCTCGACATAAACGGCATCCTTGAGTGTGGTGACAAGGATGAGACCATTGAGAGCGAGGTTGGGCCGGGCGTCGGCGGGAAGGGTCCCCTTGGGTTCGGCATCCACCGTGACGGTTCCGCCCTCCACCGAGGGAGAGACCCGCGTCACGACCGCGGAGAGATGATGGCCGGATCCCGTGTCCAGTGCGAGCTCCACGGGCTGTCCGGTTGCGATCTCGGCGGCTTCACTGGCCGGAACCTCGAGCTTGGCCTTGAGCGCGTGCATATCGGCGATCTCGGCAATGGCGCTCCCGAGGTCCAGGCGCTCCCCTTCCTTCACGGCGACGCTTTGGACGACACCGGTCAGCCCGGCGCGGATCCTGAGCGAGGCCAGCTCATGCTCATCGTTCCGGAGTGCGGCCCTGAGCGCATCGATGCGCGCACGTTGGGCGTGGATCTGGGCGGTCTGGTTCTTCTTGAAATCGACGATGCGTTTCTGTGTCAGTCTCACTTCTTGTGCGAGCGACTCGGACACGAGCCGGCTCCGGGTGTATTGCAGTGATCCCACAACCTCCTCGGCCAAGAGCCCCTTTTCCGCCTGGGCCTTGAGTCTTGCCGCCTGGGCCTCGGCGCCGATCTGTGCAAGCGTGCCTTGGAGCGTCAAAAGATGGTCGTCCAAGGCGGCTTCCTGTGAGACCAGGGACGCTTCGGCGTCCGCGAGTCTGGCCCGGGCTTCCGTGACCTGGTCTTCGAGACCGGGGTTCGAGACAATGGCGAGGATGCTGTTGGCCTGGACCGGATCGCCGGGCTCGACCCGGATCTCCTGAATGGTTCCCGGGGCGCCGGCCGTCACCATGCGGATCCTGCGCGGGGTCAGGGTTCCTGGAGCACTCACCGTCACAGAGAACCGGCCTTGCTTGACCGTCGCGATCCAGAGGCTCGATTTGGCAACACTCGGCCCGGCCGGTGCCAGCCTCAGGATCAGGACGGCGGCCACGAGGAGGACCAGGACAACCGCGCCGAGAAGGCCCACACGGCGCAACTTCTGGCGACGGCGCTCGGCCGGCGGGATGGCGATATCGACCACGGCATGGACCTCGAAAGTCTTCTTCTATCCGATGCAATTCGTGTGCCAGGTAGCTCGAAAAACGATTTATTTCTGATTATCAGAAGGATACACACAAGTCCTGCTGCATCGTGGGGTTGTGTGCGTATCCCGCTCCTGCAACGGATTTGATAGAGTGATCCCAGAACTGGGACGAGGACCGGTGTGTGGACGACTCCGTCAAACAGGAATCCGTTGATCGGAACCGGGCCTGTGTCCTCATCGTGGATGACCAGGCTGACGTCCGGCGATCCCTCAAACTCCTGATTGAAGGAGAAGGCTACCGAGTGGTCACGGCCGCGAGCCCTGAAGAAGCCATGGTCGAGGCCCGGAGGCTTCAACCCGACATCGTGTTCCTGGATCTCAACTATCAAACGGACACGACGTCGGGACTCGAAGGACTCGAACTCCTGAGCCGCCTCCGTGCGCTGGATGCCAACCGCCCACTGGTGGTCCTGACCGGTTGGGGGACCACCTCCCTCGTGGTCGAGGCCATGAGACGGGGCGCGCAGGATTTCCTCGAGAAACCCTGGGACAACGCCCGTGTCCTCACGGTGCTCAAAAACCAGTTGGCCATGGTCAGAGTCCAAGAGAGATACCAGAGACTCGCGGCCGAGAACCGGCTCCTCCTGGAACCTCCTTCCGGACTGGTCACCCGGTCCGAGGTCATGAAAGAGATTCTCCAGAGCGCCGAAAGGGTGGCGGCTTCCCATGCCACCGTCCTCATCACCGGTGAAAGCGGTACCGGCAAGGGGCTTCTGGCCCGCTGGCTGCACGAACACTCGTCCCGTAAAGACGGTCCCTTCATCCCGGTCAACCTGGGTGGGCTGGTCGAGAACCTTCTCGAGAGCGAGCTCTTTGGACATGTCCGGGGCGCCTTTACCGATGCCCGGAATGAACGGATCGGACGCTTCGAACTCGCCCACAAGGGGACACTCTTTCTCGACGAGATTGCCAACCTGTCACCCGCCTCCCAGGCCTCGCTGCTCCATGCCTTGGAGGAGGGATTCATCGAACGGGTGGGCAGTTCAAAACCGACTCCGGTCGATGCCCGGATCGTGGCGGCGACCAACGCCGACATCCGGGCCCAGGTGAAGGACGGTCGGTTCCGGGCGGATCTCTTCTATCGGTTGAACACGGTCGAGATCCACCTGCCGCCCCTGAGGGAGCGGGGGGAAGATATCGTTCTTCTGGCGAACCACTATTTCGAGGAAGCGGTCCGTCGTCACGGGAAGGACCTGACCGGCTTTTCGCCGGGGGCCCTCCAGGCGCTCACTCAATACGACTGGCCCGGCAATGTCCGTGAGCTTGCCCATGTGGTGGAACGCGCGGTTCTCCTGGCGGGGGGGCGATCCATCGAAGCCCGTGACCTGCGGCTCACGTCCGGAGTGTCTTCCGGGTCGTCCGAGATCGAGGCCCTGACCCTGGAGCAGGCCGAACGCTATCTCGTCTCCCGTGCACTCGAGCAGTGTCAGGGTGACGCGGACGCGGCGGCACGAAAACTCGGGTTGAGCCGAAGCGCCTTTTATCGCCGTCTCTCCAAATACCGGCAATGATATGAAGGGGCGCCGGTTTTCATTGCACTCTCTCACGATGGCGGCCATGGGGGTCGGCGTCCTGCCGTTCTTGCTTCTCACACTCGCCTGGCTCGTGGGCGGGATCACGACCCGCACCACAGCCTTGGGAGGGCTGGCCGTGGCGGTGATTCTCGCGGCGTCGGTCGCGAGCGGGTTGGGTCGCTACCTGGAACGGCGGATGCGCCAGGGCGCCTCCTTGCTGCAGGCGATCCGTGAAGGAGATTACTCCGTCCATGCGCCGATCGAGGATCGGGGCGGGCTGCGCGAGATGTTCTCGGAAATCAACCGTCTCAGCACGGAGCTCAGCGGTGCCCGTCAGTCCGGTATTGAATCCGATGCCCTGTTGGGTCGCCTGCTGAGCCATCTCGAACTCGCGGTTTTCGTCTTTGATCCCGCAGGCCGTCTGACCGGTCTCAACCGTGCGGCCGGGGACCTCATGGGAAAGTCCGTTTCTCCTTTGAGAGGACGCACGGCGGAAACACTGGGACTCGCGGACTGGCTGTCACCGAGCTCCGATGTGCGAGTGGCCCGGCGTAGTTTTGCCGGGAGATCGGGCCCCTGGGAAGTGCGTGCCCTCAAGTTCCGTCGGGGAGGGCGCACGCATACGCTGCTCGTCATGACCGATGCCAGCCGCACATTGCGTGAAGAGGAAAGAAGGGCGTGGCGCCGCCTGATCCGAGTCCTGGGGCACGAACTCAACAACTCCCTCGGTCCGATTGCCTCGGTCGCCGATACGCTCAAGCGGCAGGTCTCCTCCCGCGGCGAGCACTTCGCGCCGCTTCTCGAGGGGCTCGAACTCATCGAACGCCGGACCCGGAACCTCACGGATTTTCTCAAGCGGTATCGGGAGTACGCGCGCATGCCGCCACCGAGTTTCAGCGAAGTGAGCCTGGCACGGCTCGTGAGGGAGGTGGCCGCCGTAGCCGGAGATCCGAGACTCAGAGTGCAGGGAGGCCCGGAAGTCACCTTCCGCGCCGATCGGGCCCAGCTCGAGCAGGCCCTGATCAACTTGATCCGCAATGCCCTCGACGCCGTCGCCCGACCGGAGGGCACGGTCGAACTCAACTGGAGCGAGACCTCTCAGGCCGTCGTGATCGAGATTGTGGATGACGGTCCGGGACTTCCTCAAACGGACAATCTGTTCGTTCCATTCTTCACGACCAAGACGGGTGGCAGCGGCATCGGTCTTCTCATTGCCAGGGAAG
>JAJYFY010000066.1:0-2814 GCA_021785265.1 Pseudomonadota bacterium | reverse complement strand
ACCAACCGGGAAGACCGGGGGGGAGCGATCGCCCGCCTCTCGCTGGCAAAAGCCCCGCGCGTCACCCCGGTCCGTGATGAGCGCCCGTTCTGACAGGAGGCCCCCAACAGTAGCGCCCGACTCCCGATGGCCGGGCACACGTCGGCAGTGGGGCTTCAGGGGTTTGGTCGGGCTCACCCGAGCGGACGGATCACTCTCGTGATACTCGCGGGCTGGTATTCAAGGGATCAGCCCGCGCTGCATCTCGGACGTGTGGCTCCGACAATGGTCGGGGTGGGGACTGTCCGGCCCCCCCTGTCAGACTACCCGGTACTGAACCAGGTCCTCACGTATTGCCGCGGCTTCACCTCTTGGTGGTACTCATACACCCCCCGAACCAACCCGGAGTAGCAATTCCCCGGCAGCTAATCCCGAATTGCATCCAATACTGTGTTCCTGAGACCCCATCGGTGCCGTCCGGGAGGACGGTTGGATTGAGGCGACGGGGCGAGAGGTCTTGCCTATGAGGCGTTAGACAGTCGGGCCGGTCGACGAGTGATATCCGGAGCGGTTCGACCGTGCGGGAGATGGGTACCGCACGTACGTTTCATGAGGAGACGGCTTGTTGGTGCCTCTGGATTCCTCAAGTCGTTGATCAGGGACGTGAGTGCTGCGCCATTCTTGGGGCTGCCCTTTCCCGCGCCAGAGTCGGTCACGGGATGGTCCAGTCTCCACGAGGATCTAAGGCGGATCTTGATAGACAAAAAACACGGAAGCGTCTATGATGTGATAAGAAACCCTACATAAATGTCTGGTTCACATCCACATGAAGCGGTTTGATCTGTTGAATCGCCTATCCGCCCTGGAACAGAAAGGTTTCGTCGTCTATCCCCGACGAGACTTGGAGAAGGTTTTTCCGGAAGATGGTGAAAAAGCGCTGGAGAAGGGTTTGCAGCGCATGTGCCGGGACAAGCTTCTGGTTCGCGCCGCTCGCGGCATCTACGTTTTTGCTCCAGCTGTCCCGCGTCACCGAGGTTGGTTGATCGAGCACATCGCGCAAGCCCTACGCCCTGGAGATTTCAATTACGTTTCCCTGGAAAGCATCCTCTCGGAATACGGCGTGATCTCGCAGATTCCCGTGGACCGTCTGACGGTCATGACGACGGGCGCGAAAGGGCTCCACAAGACTCCCTTTGGGACCATTGAATTTACGCACACCCGGCGCAGCATTCCGGATCTTCTGGAACGAACGTTGGTTGCTGAGGGACACCCGTTGCGCATTGCCAAAAAGCAGGCGGCCCTCCAGGATCTACGCCGTGTGGGACGGAACACGAACCTGATTGATTGGGACGAGGCCAATGATGAATAAAAATGATTTTGCGCAATACGTCGATATGGCCATGCAGGGTGACGGGCTAGGCTTTCTGCGTCCCGTGGTGGAGAAGGAATTGCTGCACTATGAGATTTTTAGCGCATTGGACGAAGAGGGGTTGTTGAAGAACCTGGTGTTTCAAGGGGGAACCTCTCTGCGTCTCTGTTACGGCTCCGAGCGATTCAGTGAAGACCTTGACTTTGCGGGTGGAAGGAATTTCTCCGCTCGGAATATGGCCGCTGTCAAGAACTGCATTGCCGGGAAGATTGGCGAACGCTTTGGCTTGGATGTGACGGTTCGGGAGCCCAAGGACGCTCCTTTCGAGGGGGCGGTACGAGTGGATAGATGGGTGATCACGATCCAGACCAGCCCAGATCGCCCGGACGTTCCACGGCAAAAGATCAAGCTGGAAATTTCCAATGTTCCGGCCTATTCCCGGAACATTCTTCCCTTGAGAATTAACTACTCCGTCCTGGAGGGTCGTGCTCAGCCCTTGGTGGCGGTCGAGTCCAAAGATGAGATTTTGGCGGACAAGATGATTGCCCTTCCTGCTTCCATTTCCAGGGTATCGGATCAAGGGATGGAGTTCACCCCGTTGCGGATCAGATATCGGGATGTTTGGGACATTGCGTGGTTGTCGGGTCAGGGAGCGCGGATGGATGTCCGTCTGGTCGGAAAGAAAATCGTGGATTATGGATTGGATGAATTTCCTAGGCTTCTGGATCACGCCATGGCCAAGATTTCGGGGATTGCGGGTGGAGAGGAGTTCGACGCACAGATGGCACGGTTCCTGCCGCAGACTCAACATGACCGGGTGTTCGGCAAGGCGGGGTACGAGAAATATTTCGAGAGTGCCGTTGGTGATTTGTTGCGCCGGCTGCGAACGGAACTCTAGCCCGCGCCCGGAGAAACCCCGTCGCTACGGTCGGGGAAGAAAAAACTTGAGCCGGAGTTTAAGGCATCCGGAATTTCGACTTATAAGGCATTCTGGCCGGAAGCGGTGCGGGGCGCGCACGCCTGCGGCGGCCGTCCTGCGCATGCGCGAAGACTATCGCAATCGCATCACCAAGCATCTGGCCCAAGCTGCCGCCAACGGCCACCGCATCATGAGAAGCTTTCCGATCATCCCATCGTGTCCGTCGTCACCGTGCGCCAATGGCTCGATGCGAGCCTCACGGCGGACAATCACTGGTCAACCGCCTCGTCGAGGCGGGCGTGCTTCGTGAGATCACGGGCTACGCCCGTGACCGGCGGTTCCGCTTCGATCCGTATCTGCGCGTGTTCGAGGAACCCGAAGGAAGAGAGAGGGGCCTGACACCGAGCACGTTTTTGTGGCATCCCGCCCTGCGGGTGTAGAAGCCCCTGCGCTCCCACCGTGGACGTGTGGGACCTCGAGGAACGGAGGAACGGCAGGCGAGTGGATCGGGAAGACACGCGACAAGACTACCGATCCATCCGCACGG
>JAJYFY010000013.1 GCA_021785265.1 Pseudomonadota bacterium | reverse complement strand
TCCGGAAGAGATCGCACAACTGGCGGATTCCGGAGCCGCCGCCGTCCACTGTCCGGAATCCAACCTGAAGCTCGGCAGCGGAATCGCGCCTGTGGAGCGGTTCCGACGCGCGGGGATCCGGGTGGCCCTGGGCACCGACGGCGCGGCCAGCAACGACGACCTTGACCTTTGGGGTGAGATGAGAACGGCGGGGCTTCTCGCCAAAGGGATAAGCGGCGATCCGACGGCACTTCCCGCAGGTGCGCTCATCCGGATGGCCACCCTGGAGGGAGCCCGGGCGCTCGGACTCGAAACGGAGATCGGTTCGCTCGAAGTCGGCAAGAGCGCCGATTGCGTCGCCATCGACCTCTCGGCTCCCGCCACGACGCCCTGTCATGACCCCGTTGCGCAGATCGTCTATGCCGCGACCCACAACCAGGTGTCCCATGTCTGGATCGCCGGCTCCCCACGGGTGGCGGAAGGCCGACTGGTGCCGGATGAACTCGAGGACATTGTCCGCGCAGCCCGTGGATGGGAAGACCGGCTGTCCCGTGGCGGGGTTGCGAAGGAGTCGGTCTAACCGGTCGTTGCCTAGATATCGCGGCCTTCGATTCATTCGCCCGAGCGTGGGGAAGCCTTGATTTTCTCGACGAAAGCGGCGAAACCGCGTAAAAACTGCTCTAACTTCTCGCGTATCGCAGCGTCGTTGAGCTGGCCCTGAGCGTCGAAAGCCTGGGAGGCTCGGGAGACCAGGAGCCGGCCCTCAAACCATGGGATCGTCCCCAAGGTGCGCAAAACTGGCCACCAGGCATTCTGCGCGAGCAGGGTGCCGAAATTGCCGGGACTCGCGCCGATCACGGCCACCGGCCGCCCACCAAACACGGCGGTCACTTCTTGGGGTGGGCGGGACAGCCAATCCACGGCGTTTTTAAACACGCCGGGAATGCTATTGTTGTATTCAGGCGTCACCAACAGCAAACCCTGGTTGGCGATGATCCGTTCCTTCAGCCGGACGACCGCTTGAGGCAATCCCTCTTGATCTTCCAGATCGCCGTCGTAGAGGGGAATGCCATGAAGGGTCGCGGTTTCGAGCTGCAGATCCGGCAAGGAAAAAGACGCTGCAGCGTAGAGCAAGGCCGTGTTATAGGAACCCCCTCGCAAGCTTCCAGATATCCCCAGAATCTGGGTCATTGCCCCCTCCTTACGGATCGCATCCGCACAACGGCTGCTTGCAATGGCAATGTGGGAAAACCCGGGAGGAGTCGGGAGCCCCGGTTCCGGGAAGGCTCACCATCAGGCGATTGCACCAAATCGACCACTATTAAAGTCATCAAAGGCCCGATGGATTTCCGCTTGGGTATTCATCACAAAAGGCCCAAGTCCCACGATGGGTTCATCGATGGGCATACCTGCAAGGACCAGTACCACTGCACCCTCTGGCGCGCTTACCTGAACGCTCTCTCCAGTGGCACTGAGGACAACCAGATTTGATGAATGGGCCACCTGTCCATTATCCACTTGAAGATCCCCATGGAGGATCACCAACGCAGCATTCCAGCCTTCCGGTAGCGGCAAGGTGCTTTCACCCCCCGCCCGGAGACGCAGATCCCAGACCAGCAGTGGCGAGAACGTATGTGCAGGTCCCCCTCGTCCTTCATAACTCCCGGCAATGACCCGTAAAAACCCGACGTCACCTGCCAAAGTCACCTGGGGGATGTCCTGCGCCAAAATATTCTGGTAACCCGGGGCGTGCATTTTGTCTTTGGCCGGGAGATTCACCCAGAGCTGCACCATCTCCATTTCACCGCCCGTTGCGGTAAAGGCTGGAGAGTGGAACTCTTCATGGAGAATCCCCGAAGCCGCAGTCATCCATTGCACATCACCGGGCCCGATGATGCCACCTCTTCCGGTGGAATCCCGGTGCGCCACTTCACCTTGATAAACAAGGGTCACCGTCTCAAAACCCCGATGCGGGTGAATCCCCACACCCCGTGGCTGCTGGGCAGGGTTGAAACGCAGGGGTCCTGCGTAATCCAGTAATAAAAAAGGGCTGAGCGTTTTGCCATGGGTCTGATAGGAAAACAGGGAACGTACCGGAAACCCATCTCCCACCCAATGCATGGCCGGCGCCTCTGAGATGGCTAATATCTGTTTCATGCCCTCTCTCTTGACGAAAATCCTCCCAAGCGACGTTGGCAACATAGCATTGACCCATGCGTCCCTGCAACACATGAGACAAAATGAGCCCGGTTACCGGGTCGCGAGACCTTCGAGACGGGTCTTCGTCACGTCGTTCACGTGCAGAGGCAGTCGGGGCTCCAATGGGCCGCGGCTTTACCGTGTGGCGAGTCCCAAGTCGGAGGTGAAATCAGCCGCTTCACACCTGGCCCGGCTGACTGGGATCCGGGTGTCCCTCATGAAAGTGGGGCCGGAAGTGGGAGCCCATCAGGTCAAGAGACGCATTTCCCGCCCGCGGCGCATAATGGAACGTCACACGAACGAGGTTCAGATATGCTTTCCGATGCAGAGTCCCGGGCCGGAGCGGATGAAGACGCGGGCTGGGCCGAGGACTGGTGGGATCCCAACGGGACCTACGCCACCTTGCACCACATCAATCCGCTTCGACTGCGCTTCATCGAGCGTCGGATCCCGCTTTCGGGTCTTCGGGTTGCCGACGTTGGCTGCGGCGGAGGACTTCTCACAGAAAGACTCGCCCGAGCCGGTGCCCGAGTGGTCGGAATCGATACTTCACCCGCAGCCATCGAAACCGCCCGGGCCCATGCCCACTCCTCCGGATTGACCATTGATTACCGGCTGACAGACAGCCATGCTCTCCGCGAGTCCGATCCTCAGGGCTTTGACCTCGTGACCTGTATGGAAATGCTCGAGCATGTCGGGGATCCTCAGGCCATCGTCAAAGATTGCGCGAGTCTCGTCCGGCCGGGTGGCGTCCTCGTCTGTTCGACGATCAACCGCACACTGGCCAGCTGGATCCTCGCGATCGGGGTCGCGGAACACCTTTTGGGTTTGACCCCCAAGGGACTGCACCGCTACGAACGCTTCGTCCGGCCTGAAGAGATCATCGGATGGATGCAGGAGGCCGGTTTCCATCTCTCGGACCAACGCGGGCTCTGGTATCTTCCCGGCCTCCGGACTGCGATTCTGTCTGGCAACCTTTCCGTCAATTATCTGCTTGTCTTCCGGCAGACCTGATCCCCGCTCCGTACCGGATCTGGTCCTTCTGGATCTGGACGGCACCCTCGCGGATACGCTCAGGGATCTTCACGCCGCCCTCAGGCAGGTCTGCCAGACCCATGGTCGGAGCCCCCCCTCACTGGACCAAACGCGGCAAGTGGCCTCGCAGGGCGTCCGTGCCATGCTGCAGCTGGCATGGACGGAACAGCCCAACGAGCCACTTTTGGCTTCGCTGAGGGAAGAGTTCCTGGATTTCTATGCCGGCCATCTTGCGGACCAGACACAGCTGATGGCTGGGATCCCGGCACTCCTCGATACCTGGCGGGATGAGGGGCGGCCATGGGGGGTCGTGACCAACAAACCTGCCTTTCTCACCACTCCGCTGCTCCACTCCCTGCCCCTCCCCGATCCCCCGATCGTCGTCGTTTCCGGTGATCCGGCGAGCCCGCCAAAACCCGATCCCGACCCCGTCCGGCGCGCGCTCGCAAAGGCGGGCTATCCACCCCACCGGGCCATTTTCGTGGGAGATGCGCGCGGGGACATTCAGGCCGGCCAGGCTGCCGGCGTGATCTCGTTGGCTGCACTCTGGGGGTATTGGTCGCCCGCTGATCCACCTGAGCGCTGGGAGGCCGATGGATTGCTGAGATCCCCCGCCGATCTCACGCTCTGGCTCGGCCGGAGAGGCGGTCCGGTTGGGAGGATTTCATGAAAAATCCCGACGCCGGTAACGACGACCTTTCCATCGGGTCTGAATACCGAGCCCGTAACGGAATGCTGAATGCCAGGTCATGGCGAGAAAAAGCAACGCTGCAGCCGGAAGGAACAATCCGGAAAGGCGCCATTGATCGTAGAAACGGGCTGTCGGAATCATGCTGAACATCATGAGCAGCCAGGCCAGCCCCGCGACGAAGGCGGCGGGAGCCGGCAGTATCCCGAGCAGGAGCGGTGGGGCCAAGTAAACCACCATCAGGGCCAGGGTCGCGGCCACGAGAAGAAACGGGGAATAGTTGAGCTGGGTGTAGGCTGTGCGAGCTACCATCTGCCAGATTTCGGCAAATCCATGCCGGCGCTGCATGTGGACTGCCCGGCTCACCCCGATCCAGGTTCTGAACCCCCTTTCCTTGACCGCATGAGCCAGCGTACAGTCATCGATGACCGCACCCCGCAGGCTTTCAAAGGCCCCGACCGCTTTCAGGACCTCCTGCCGGGTGAGGATGCACCCTCCCGCCGCCGCCGCCACCTTCGAGCCTGGGCGGTTGGACAGGCGAAACGGATAAATCCACTTAAAAAAGTAAATGAAAACCGGCATGAGCCAGACATCCCAGAACCCTCCGCCTCGGGGCGAGGCCATGATCGACAAAAAATCCAGTTTTTCCTTGCGGGCCTTCTCCAAAAGGGTGGGTAACGTGCCGGGCTCAAGGATGATATCGGCGTCCAGGAGAAGGATCCACTCGGTCCGGGCACATCGCAAGCCCCACTCCAGCGCCCAGAGCTTCCCCATCCAGCCGACCGGGGTTTCGGGGACCGGTTCCAAGGATAACTTCAAGCCGGTCCGGATGGCCGCCTCGCCGGTTCCATCCGTCGATCCATCATCCAAAACCCGAACCTCGAGATCCAGTTCCTGCCGGAACAGCGCATCCAAGGAAACCGGCAGGGTATCGGCCTCGTTGCGTGCGGGAATCAGGACGGTTACGGAATCCTCTGCCGTTCGTTGTGGATCGACGGTCAACACCTCGTCCATGCGCCAGGCTTGTGCCGGCCACAACATGAGGAGCAGCCAAATCAGAACAGAAAGAGATGCGAGGATCATCGGAATGCCAACTCTCCGTGCCGCATTGTAACCAATCTCCCGCGATCCAAGGGGCAATCCTCCTATACTGGTTCCCTGTCATGACCGGATCCTGCATTGGACGTTTCTCCCAATGACCTGGCGTACTGCCGAGAGCGGCTGCGGCCGTGGGGTAGCCGTGCATCGATGATCGTGCATCTGGCTCCCGCGCACGATCGTGAATCCCTTCTCGCAATCTTCGCGCTCGAATCCGAGTGGGAGACCCTATCCCGTCCGGCCCGGAATCCGGAAGGTTTGCCCCCTCGCTTCGCGTGGTGGTCAGACGAACTGCGCCGGCTTATGGCCGGATTGCCGACCCATCCCGTGACCCGGCTTTTCGCCGCCCGTGGTCTTTCCGAAATTCTTGCTCCGAGCCGGCTGGAGATGGCCCTCGAAGCATTCCTCGCGACTCATTCCCTGTCCGACGCCCCTGATCTCGCTCACGAATCCCGCCTCCCACTCGTGGGAGAATCGCGTGGACTCTTCCTTGAAGCGAGCCTCCTGGGTTCGGAGCCAGACCTCCCCCAGGAGACGTTTTCGGCCCTGGCCTTGGCCGATTGGCTTGCGACCTGGGGTCTCCATAGGACCCACCCGGAGGCCTGCGCCGTCCTCATCCAGGCTCGGAGTGCCCTCGTGACGGCAACGACCAGTCTGGCCCTTTTCCACAAGCGACCTTCCACGCGGCCGCTCCGCGTGACCCGTGCCCTCGCCCACCTCCAACTCGAGGCAGGGGAAAAGATCCTCCGGGAGCCGGCCTCCCGCGGGCAACGAACACGACCGGGGATTGCCGCTACACTATGGACCGCTTGGAAGGCCGCCCGTGACTGAAACCGAAGACTCAAAGCCCCTGACTGTGGATGCGGCCTACACACCGCCTTCTGGCGGATTCCGTGACCGGTGGATCTTGGTCAGCGGTGCCGGCGGTGGAATCGGCGGCGCCGTCAGCCGGGCGCTCGCCCGTGAGGGAGCCCGGCTGGTGCTTCTTGGGCCCCATCGGGAAGAACTGTCGACGCTCCATGACGAAATCGTCGCAGTGGGAGGAGAGCCTCCCCTGCTCCAGGCCATTGATTTCCGGGGCGCCACAATTGCGGATTTCGAAGATCTGGCGGCCGCGCTCGAAAGCCGGTGCGGACACCTGGATGGCCTGCTCCACAATGCCGGGATCCTGGGATATCACGGCCCCCTGCAAACCCATCCACCTGAAGCCTGGCTTGAAGTGATGCAGGTCAACTTGCAGGCTCCGTTTGCGCTGACCCGGGCCTGCCTGCCACTTTTGGCCCAATCGGAGGACGCTTCCGTCGTGTTCACGACGTCAGAATGGGGGCGTCGCCCTCGGGCCTACGCCGCCGCCCATGGAATCATGGCTGCCGGTATCGAAAACCTGATGCGCATTCTGGCCGACGAAATGGAATTCCGTCCCCACTTGCGGTTCAATGCCGTGGATCCGGGTTGGATCGCGACTGAGTTCACGGCCGCCCTCTTCCCGGGATATCCGCCTGCCACCTGGCCTCAACCGGAAGAGGTGAGCGGGGGGTACCTCTACCTTCTGGGACCCGCGAGCCGGGGAATTACGGGCAGGCTTTTCGTCATGGAACGGACTGTAGCCCCGTCGCCGTCACCACAGCGCCCATAAAAAAAGCGTAAAAATAACTGGGTGAGGTTAACCCGACCCGCAAGTTTGGCCCTATAGTGAAAATCAAGTGAGCTTCTCTCGTTCATCCGGCTGTCATCTTTGGCACCGAAGTGAAGGCTTCTTTTTGACCCAGGAGTTTGGCGATGAAGCTGAGATACAGGGCGGGGTGGTTATTCGCATTTTTACCACTCCTGCTGATGAGAGCCCCCCTCTGTGCCCCCATGACCGAGGGGCAGCGTCTGGGCCCAGCTTTTCTGGCCCAGACTGACCCCTGGCAAAAACCACGGGATCCGGCCACCCCAACGAATCTGTGGCTGCCCCTGCCAAAGTCTTTTTCGAAGCACAAGTTGCGCACTTCCGGTTCGCTATGGGCAGCCCACTCCTCCCGAATGCCCTCCCCACTCGGGATCTCTTCGAGGCCATGGGCAAAACCATCGGGTCGACGGACCGACCCTCCCCACAAACCCTCGTTCCTCTGGATTCATTCACGCAAAAGTGCCGCTCATCTCGTCGAATGGACGGTTGCGCTGTCTCCGCTTTTTGCCTTGTCGGCCAGTTACGTCCTGGATCATCGTTATCCCCCGAATGATGCCCCCGGCATCTGGCAGCGCAGTTACCAGCTGGACCTCGAACATGGGGTCATGGCGATCGAGGGTGCCGGTGCGCTCTGGCTGGGCGGACGAAGCCGGTTGGGCCGGACCTTCTGGCAGGCCCTCGACTCCTCCCTCTTTACGGCCATCACGACCACAGCCCTCAAGTACGCGTTCGCCCGTGCCCGACCCTTTCAGTCCTCGAATCCGCACGATTTTTTCCAGGGCAACTGCTGTCAGAGTTTTCCGAGTGGCGAGGTGGCGTTCCAGGCCAGCTTTGTCACCCCTTTCATCGCCGAATATGCCCCCCACAATCCCTGGGTCTGGGGTCTCGAAGTGCTGCCCCTGTACGATGCCATTGGCCGGATGCGGGCCCGTGGTCACTGGCAGACGGACGTGATCGCCGGCTGGGCCATTGGTACCGCCTGGGGCATTTTCGCCCATGAAGAAAAACAGCCTTTTGTTCTCGGGCTGTTACCGGGCGGCTTTATGGTTGGTCTGCACAAGAGCTTCTGAGGAAACAGCCATGAAGTACAAGACACGGTTCCATCGCTCCCGAGGGATCTGCCTGTTCCTCCTCATTTTCTGCACCAGCCTGTCTTCGGCATGGGCCAGCCCACCCGTCACGAACCTCAACCTGAACGAACCCGGCTGGTCCTTGGGCCTGGGTTTTGTGAGCCTCGCGATGCCCTACAAAGGCGCACCTCGGTGGAGCCGCTTCATCCCGCTCTTCAACGTCAGCACCCGGGACGGGTTTTACCTGCACGGTCTCACGATCGGCTGGCACCTCTGGCACCCGGCGCGGGACTGGACGGTCGACCTCGTGGCTGAGCCGGAAATGATGCACTACGACGGGTACATGAGCCCGACATTCTACGGACTCTCTCCGCGGCTGGCTTCGGCCATGGGGGGGGTGGACCTGGTCTATCGCCAGCCGGGGTTTGGGGTCCGAACCACGGCACTCACCGATCTTCTCGGGCGCAACCAGGGCCAGAAAGTTCGGGCTACGCTGTTCACCCGTTTGACGGGAGACTTGCCGATCCTTCCGGCGATTCGCTTCTTCGTGGTTCCCAAAGCGGGGATTGAATGGGAAAGCGGGAATCTGATCAACTACTACTTCGGCATTCCGCAAGGTGAGGCCAATGCCCGGCACCCCTACTACGCGCCCGGATCGGCTTTGAATGAGCTGATCGGGGTCGATGGGGGGCTCGAACTCGGTTCCCATTTCACCTTGGTCGGCGCCCTCGAGTATGAATGGTACGGCGCCGCCATCCGTCAGAGTCCGCTCGTAGGCCAAACCTCCGGTCTGAGCGAGTTGATCGGTCTCTACTTCCGCTTCCGTTAGGCAACCGTCCGGAGCCACCATCCCGGCGGCTCCGGACAGCACGGTCTTGCTAGGCAGCCTTCTTGGCACCCGCACCCATGGGTAGGCAGCTCTTTCCACAGAGGGCGTGGAGGGCAGATCCCGCCGAAATGTAGAGTGCAACCAATGCCCAGATCAACTGGAGATAACCCCCAACGGTGAGAAAGCCGCGTGCGCCCGTGTACTCAAAGATGGCGATCGCGAGCGTGGCCAGCCAGGCCAAAAGGAGGAAAAACATGTGCATGAAGGGATGGCTCTTCAGTGCACCGAACCAGAGGAAAAACCAGAAGAAAGCCCAGATCAGGTAGAACCAGCCGACCAGAGCCGGTGCATTCATCATGGAACCGGCCTCGTGGGAATAGTTTGGCAGTGAAAAAATCAGGGCAATCAAACTGAAGGCAAAAAACACAAGTCCATCAAAGGGGTGCTCTCCGCCCTGCAGGCTCAGAATGGAAAGAACCAGAAGAACGATCCCAACTGCCAAGACGAAACCACCGAAAACCATGTCAAAGTCACTACTCGTCCAGCCCAGCGGTTTCAGCGCCGTGAGCCAGAGCGTGAGCCCGATCGTAAAAAAACCAATCGATGAGATGATGGAGTTTCTGCTATTCATCAAATTTATCCTCCAATAGCGAGTTGTGTTGTGGTGAATCCACCCGAGGCCTAATCAAGGGGCAAGCCTCGTATCCCGGACTCTAGACCAGAAAATACAAGGACGCAATGAAAAATGATTTTTAAAAAATCTATATTTTCTTGATAGTTATAGATTTTTTATAACTTCGAATGTTATATAATAAAAATAACTAAATTACAAAATTATTATTTAATTATCAATATAATATTAGATTAATTAAAAGTTTTATCGAGTTTTACTGCGCTGGATCTTCAAGAGTTCTTCATACAGTTCCCGCTCACGCTCGGAGTGCGGTTTTTCTGCCACGATCTTGACGCGCACCCAGAGGTCACCAGCCACACCCGACGCTTTTGACATCCCTTTCTTTTCCAACCGAAAACTTTGACCGGAGCTCGTCGCCGGTGGAATCCGGAGACGGACACGACCCTTCAAGGTCTGAATCTCGACTTCCGTGCCCAGAACCGCCTCGGCGGGAGTGATCGGGACTTCCATCTCCAAGTGATCATCGACCGGCCGGAACAAGGGGTGGGGCAAAAGACGGACTGTAATCTGAAGGTCGCCCTCCCCCGCCATCCGATTCCAGCCACGCCGGGGACGAACTGGAACCCTCAGTTTCTGGCCATTCTGGGCACCCTTGGGAATTCGGATCCTGATCTTCCGGCCATCGATCTCGAAAACCCGCTCGGTACCGGCCGACGCTTCCTCCAGACTGATTTCAACATCAGCCTGGAAAGCCGGCACAGCTTTCGACCTGAGGGCCCCTTCCGGGGGGAACCCGGAAGCACCTGGAGTAGACCCAAATCCCGCGAAAATCTGCTCGAAAAGGTCGGAAAAAGACATGCCGCTGAAGTCCCCACCCCCCCCGTAACGCCGTTCCCAGTCGGGTGGCGGTTTGAAGTTCTGACCGGACTGGTAACTACCGAGCTGGTCATAGGCCTGCTTTTTTTCCGGGTTGCTGAGTACCTCGTAGGCCATGGAAATGTTTTTGAAGCGCTCCTCGGCCCGCGGCTCCTTTGAAACATCCGGGTGATACTTTCTGGCCAACCCCCGGTAAGCCTTCTTGATCTCGGCGGCCGATGCGTCCCGTTTGACTCCCAAAATCTTGTAGTAATCCTGGTATTCCATCGTTCGAGGCTCAATGAGTCGGGGAAACAGCCGGTGCCTGGGATTGGATCCTCTGGAAGTCCAGGTTAAAGACCGGTCGTCCCTTGAGTGCCCGTCCGGTCACGAGACGGGATGCCGTATAGCGAACATGGGAGAGCGCAGCCTCTCCCCTGACGGGCGACCAGCGAACCTCGAGCCGATAGTGGAGTCCTGATCCAAAGCGTGCCTTTTCCTGCATGGCATCCGATGCCCGCAGCCGGATCATCACCGGAAGTCGTTTCAGCGGAACCTGCTTCACCCAAAGGGGTGGACTGTGCGTGCTGTCCGTCCGCACCAAGACAAACAAGCTCCCCCCCCGGATTTTCCCGGCGAGGGTGGGTTCTCGGCCGATCCGGAACCCGATGGAGCGGGGTTCCCATAAAACGGGAAGACGTCCGCCCAGGGCAATGATCCGCTCCGCAACCAAGCGGGTGAAGGCCGGAGGCAGCCCCCCGAGCTCGAGCAGCTCCCGGAATCGTGTGAGCGCGAGCAGGCGATCATGCGAAACGGCAAGGGCCAGAAGTCCTCCATACCAAAGCGCCTTCGAATTGTTTGGTCGGAGCTTGAGGACGTGGTTGAAGATGGCGTTTTCGGTGGCATCGAGAAGATTGGGATGTTCGAGGACGAGGCATTCCCCGTAACCCGCGAGGGCGGATGCCGACTGCTTCTGACCGGGCAATTTGAGGATCGTGGCATAGGCCGCTGCCGCTTGAGCATAGTGCCCCATCATGATCTCGGCCCGGGCATAGAGCTTCCAGCCGGCGAGATCCGTGGGATGCTTCTTCAGGTGATCCGCGAAATGGTCGATTGCGCGATCCAGATTGTAACGGCTGGCGGAACGAACACCCAGAACTGCACTCCTCCAGTTGCCCCAGACGAGAAAAAGTAGCGGGGCGGCAAGGATGAGGATCAGGAGAAAGGGCCAGGCCGGAGTCCGAATTCGGTTCAGTGGTTTTGCTCGAGCCCCATCAGCCTTGCCGGATCGGGTCACGATGTTGTCGAGCGCATCCCGCTGGGCCCATTCCAGCTCGGTCGGGTCGAGATCCCCCCCCCGCACCTCCTCGGTCAGTTCACGGAGGGTTTGCTTCCGGAGAGACTGGTTGAAATCCCGATCAGCCGTTCCTGACACCCGCCGAGCACGCCGGAGTGGCCAGGCAACAATCAGCCCCGCCAGACCCGTCATCAACAGCGCCACCAAAAGAAAAATCATGACGGAGGGGCCCTCCCGTGTTCGAGTTCGTAAAGCCTGTTTTTCTGGCGAATGAGGAACAGGATAATGATGGCGCCGATGAGAAGAAGTGCGAAGGGACCGAACCAGAGTAACCAGGTATCAGGTTGCACGGGAGGCTTGTAAAGCACGAAATCCCCGTAGCGCCGGGTCAGGTAGCGCTTGATGGCTGCGTTGCTGGCTCCGGCAAAGAGCAGTCGGCGCACTTCATATCGCAGATTGGCCGCGAGAGGGGCCGGAGAGTTGGCGATATTTTGATCCTGGCAGACGAGACAGCGGATTTCCTCAGTCAGGTGCTGGTAGCGCCGTTCCAGGATGGGATTGGCCAGCGGCGGGTGATTTTCGACAGCGTAGGCAGTATTCACCAGGAGGGCTGGCAGAAGCAAAACGGGCAGGATGCGGGTCCGGGTCATGACCGTGTTTCGTCAAGCCGAAGCCGTTGCACGAGCGGGAGAATGGTCCGCCGGGCCACGGACAGGGGAATCGGGCCCACGTACTTGTACCGGATGTGACCCCGCGGTCCCAGGACAAAGGTTTCCGGCGTACCGTAGACCCCCCAATTGATGGTGGCCAGTCCCTTCCGGTCGTAGGCCACCTCGACATAGGGATTGCCGTGTTTTTTGAGATAAGCAAGGGCCGGAGCGCGATGATCCTTGTAATCCAGGCCAATGATCCGGACTCCATGGCGCTTGAGCCAAAGCAGGGTTGGGTGCTCATACTCACAGGAAACGCACCAACTCGCCCAGACATTGAGCAGCGTCACATGGTGTTCAAAAACCGCTCGGGTCACCTGACGACCGGGATGGGCCAGCCGGGGCAAGGTTAGCGGCGGCGCAGATCTTCCAATCAGGGGGGAAGGAATGATCGAAGGCTGGTGTGACAAGCCCGCCCAAAGCGCAACGAGCAAACCAATCACGAAGACGAGCGGGACTCCTCCGATCAGATAGCGGAACCTTCTCTTCACAAAGATTCCTCCTCGGGTGCATCCACCCGTTCGTCGGCACCCTCAATCGGCAGGAACGGACGGACCTCGAGGGCAATCCGGTAACGGCGATCGGCCAACGCCAAAAGTCCACCCAGGGCCATCAGCAAACCACCCAGCCAGACAAAAATGACCATCGGCTCGTAACGAAATCGGAGGCTCCATTTTCCCTTGCCCAGGGGATTTCCCAGCGAGACAAACAGATCGTGAAGCCCTCCTCCCACGATCGCGGCGTTGGTCGTGGTGCCCCCATCCGGAAAAAAGTGCCTTTTTTCCGGATGAACCACCGCAAAAAGCCGACCCTGATGGAAGATAGAGAAAGTGGCCCGGACCCCGGTCCAGTTACGTCCCCGTGCCGGACGCAGGGCATCGAAACGGTAGCGAAAACCTGCCATCCGGTAGGATTGCCCCGGCTTCAGGGGCATGTCGCGCCACACCCCAAGGGTCGTACTCACCGTAATGCCGAGAATGATGACGCCGACACCAAAATGCGCCAGGCTCATTCCCAGCACTCCACTCGGCAGGCGAACCGGCTCTCCTCGGAAACGAAGCCACAGCCGTCTCACGGGTTCGATAAAAGCAGTAAGCAGAACCCAGGATCCGAAAAACACCCCCAGCCAAGTCATGAGTGGCCAGTGGGAATCCAGCGCCAGCAGTAAAAGCAGGAGACTTGCGAGCAGCCACAGAAGAGCCGGAATCCACAGACGTCGAAATAGCGAACGCAGTGAACCGCTTTTCCAGCTCAGGTACGGCCCGATCCCGATCAGGAAAAACAAGGGGAACATGATCGGGATGAACACATGGTCAAAATAGGGAGGCCCGACCGAGAGCCGGCCCAATCCAAATACCTCGATGAACAGGGGGTAGATGGTGCCGATGAACACGGCACCGGCACCGGCCACCAGCAGGATATTGTTCAGGAGAATCATGGTTTCCCGTGAAAGAAACCGGAACCCACCGCCGTCTTCCCAGAGCAGTGGTGCGCGCCAGATGTAAACCGCGAGCGCGAGAGCCGACATGACTCCCAGAAGCACCAAGATGAACATTCCCCGCTTCGGGTCCATGGCAAAGGCATGGATGGAAATCAGGACCCCGGACCGGACGAGAAAGGTCCCGAGGAGGCTCAGTGAAAAACCGGCAATGGCCAGCAAAGCCGTCCAGCTTTTGAAGGCGCCCCGTTTCTCGCTCACCGCGAGGGAATGGATCAGGGCGGTCGCGATCAGCCAAGGCATGAACGAAGCGTTTTCGACTGGGTCCCAGAACCACCATCCACCCCATCCCAACTCGTAATACGACCAAAAACTGCCTAAAACGATCCCGATCGTGAGGAAAATCCAGGCGGCCAGCGTCCAGGGGCGAGTCCAGCGGGCCCAGGCGGCATCCATCCTTCCTCCGATCAGGGCCGCGACCGCAAAAGCAAAGGCCACGGACAACCCGACATAGCCCATGTAAAGCATCGGGGGGTGAATGACCAGGAGGGGATCTTCGAGAATCGGATTCAAGGTACCGCCATGGAGTGCCGGCGGCAGCAAACGGACAAAGGGATTGGACGTGATCAGAGTAAAAAGGAAAAATCCACAGGCAATGGCCCCAAGGACACCCAACACGCGATTGGCAAAAACGACCGGCAACTTCCGGCTGAACACGGCCACCAGGGAGGTCCAGAGGGCAAGCACCAGCATCCAGAGCATCATGGAGCCTTCATGTGCCCCCCAGACACCCGCCACTCGGTAGAAAAATGGCATCAGGGCGTTCGAGTACTTCGCCACGTAACGGACCGAGTAGTTGCTCGTGACGAACAAATCGGTGAGGCAGCCGTAAGAAAGGGCCATGAAGAACAGTTGTCCAAAAGCCGCGGGCCGGGTCACCGCCATCCAGCGCAGGCGTCGGGTACCCGCACCCGCCAGACCAAAAAACGTCTGGCCAGCGGCCATGAGAAAAGCCAGAATCAGGGCGTAGAGACCGATTTCGGCAATCATGCGCCTGGATCCTCCCGCAGGGAGCGTTGCAGTGCCAGCATTTTGACGTGTGAGACCGGTGGCTTGGCCTGGTGGATACCCGGTGGCATGTACTTGGCACTATGCTTGGCCAGGACCTGAGTGGCCAGAAACACGCCGCGGACCAACTGTCCCTTGACCACAATCCCCTGCCCCACCCGGAACAGATCCGGCAGGATTCCGGTATAGACGATGGGCACCGAATGGTGATAGTCAGTCAGTACGAAACGCACGGTCATGCTTCCCCGCTTGCGATGGACACTGCCTGGGGCGACGATTCCGCCAAGGCGAAAGGCACCATGGGCTGGAGCGTGCCCCTCAGCCAGCTGAGTGGGGGTGATGTAGTAAAGCAGGTCGCCATTGAAAGCGCGCAAGGCAAAGGCCACGGCTGCCGAAAGGCAAGCCAGCATGAGCAGGACCATCACGAGACGCTGATGTCGACGAGTCATGATCGGGATTCCTCCTCGGTAGACCGAGATTCGCGAACCTCCCGGTGAGCGGCTTTCTCACGGAGATGGGCCCAGTAAATGTTGAGCAACATGACCACCAATCCGAACCCGAACGCCGGCCAGACATAAAAACCGAATCGTCCCATGGTCACGAATTCATGCCAGGAGGTCATGGTCTGATCTCCTGCTGAGCCCAATCGCGATCCGATTCCCGCAAGAGGAGCTCGGAGCGGGTCCGCCATAAAACCAGCCAGCCGTAATAAAACATGAAGCCCGTCATCATCACGAGAAGTGGCCAAAGCATGGAAGGTGCAATCTCCGAGGTGAGTCCCTTAAAGCTGGACCCTTGGTGCAGGGTTTGCCACCAGTCCACAGAATAATGGACGATCGGCACATCGATGGCGCCGACCAAAGCCAGGATCGCGGCCGCCTTGTCACCGGTTTTCTGGTCTTCGAAAGAGCGGTTCAAGGTAATCACGCCCAGGTAGAGGAAAAACAGGATGAGTTCCGAGGTGAGTCGCGCATCCCAAACCCAGTAGGTCCCCCACATCGGCTTGCCCCAGAGCGAGCCAGTGACCAGGGCAACCGCCGTGAATGCGGCACCCAGCGGGGCGGACGCAGCGGCCACGGCATAAGACAGACGCATGCGCCAGACCAGAGCGATAAAGCTGCAAACGGCGATCACCATGAAAACGAACAGGGACATCCAGGCACTCGGGACATGCACGTACATGATCCGGAAGCCGTTTCCCTGCTGGTAATCCGGCGGAGCCAGCCACAGGCCGCCATAGAGCCCCACAAGAATCAGGATCAAGCTGATCCAGGCAAAGGCACGGCCCCAGGGCTTGGAAATCCGATAAAAATAGGGCGGGGATCCCAAACGGTGAAAGAAGGTTTTGACGGTCATGGTGGATCAAGTCTCATAGCTGATGCGCAGGGCGGCAGAAATGGCCTTGGGCACGATGCCCACAGTCAAAAAAAACAACGTCGCCAGAAGATAAAGGGCCGGACGCGGATCCAGCTGCCGGGCGGCCAAAACCGCACTATGGGCTCCAAAAATCAGTATGGGGGTCGCAATCGGCAGAAACAGGATAGCGATGAGCATGCTGGATTGGCGCAAGGTCAGTGTCAGGGCTGCCCCCAAAGCACCCAGAAAACACAACGTCACCGTTCCAAGAAAAAGACCGACCATGAGGATCCCGAGCCCGCGGAGGGGAAACGATAACCAAAGGACCAAAAGTGGACTGACCAGCAACAGTGGCAGGGAAGTCACCGTCCAGAAAGATGCGACCTTGAAAAGCACCCGGAGTTCCAACGAGGTCGGGCTGATGACCCACTGTTCGAGAATACCCTCCTCGTGATCATGCCGAAACAACGATTCGAGTCCAAGAAAAACCGCCAGCATGGCATCCACCCAGATGATCCCGGGAGCCATCCGGGCCAAAAGATGGCCCTTGGGGTTCAGGGTCAGGGGAAACAGGAAAGCCACGATTGAAAAGAAAACGAGGGGAAGCATCACGCGGCGTCGCTCTCGCCAGGAAATCCCCAGTTCGGTCCGGAAGAAAAACAGCCAGGGGTTCATGGGGAGCGTCCCAGGGCGATTTCCCCCGCAGGAGTGATCCAGCGGGCCAGACTCTGGTGGGTCGCTACGAGTGCCATCCCCCCCCGCTCGAGGTGAAGCCGGAAATGACTGAAAAAGCGCTCCACTCCCTCCCGGTCCAGCGCGGTCGTCGGTTCATCCAGGAGCCAGAGGCTGGCCGGGAAGGCATGCAGACGCGCAAGCGCCGCCCGTCGGCGCTGTCCCTGTGACAGTCGATCACAAACGACCTGTTTCAGGTGCTGCAAACCGTAAAAACCAATCCCTTTCTCGATTTCGTCGACCGGATCGTGGATTCCCCTGAGCGTACCAAAAAGACGCAGGTTTTCACGGATGCTGAGCAGGCCTTTAAGGCCATCGGTATGGCCCAGGTAAAGGGTCCGGGCATGATGACACTCTTCTTTCTGGGGGTTGAAAGCCGTACCGTTCCAAAACACGTCGCCGGTCTCTAAGCGCCCCAAGCCTGCAAGGATCCGCAACAGGGTGCTTTTTCCGGATCCATTGGGCCCGGTGAGTTCCAGATAGTTTCCGGGCTCCACGGTGAAACTGAGTGAACGGGCGAGCAGCCGACGGCCCCGACGGAGTTCGAGGGCACGTGCTTCCAAACCCAGGCTCGGCCCCTTGCTCATTCAGGAGCGGCCCGGCTGAAGTTTCTGAAAAGACATCTGGAGAGTCCTGATCCCAGGCGCTTTACCAATTATAGCCGACCCCAACTCCCGGGTTTGATCCCGCTCAGGAGAACCGCTTTACGAACAGAAAAATCCCTCCTCCGCTAGAGCACGGTTGACGCCATCGCCGTAGGGCTTGCATCCGGAGCCAGAATGGTCATCGCGAAAGCTTCGGCACGGGGAAGAATACTCGAGAGATAGAAGCGGGTGACTCCCTCTTTGTGTTTCCGCCAGCGTCCATCGATGGGAGTGGGTAAACCTGAAGGCCGTGCAGTACAGGTTTCGAGGAGGAGCCAAGCCCCCAAAACCGTCCCGGTCATCATCATGAGGGGATAAGCCACCACTCCAGGGTAGTAGGGATCGGCGGTGCTAACCCGGAGCACCTGCTCCACGCATTCGTGCAACCGGCCCAGTCGGGCCTCGAGAAGCTGTTTCGGTTCCTGCCATGCGGAAAACCGTTCGCTGGCCAAAGACTCACGGATCCGCTGCTCCAGAGCCAGAAAAACCTGCCCACGATCTTTGAGAACTTTCCGCCCCATGAAATCCATCGCCTGAATGCCGGAGGTCCCCTCGTAAATGGTGAGGATCCGCGCATCCCGGTACAGTTGAGCGACGCCTGTTTCTTCGATGTAGCCCATGCCACCATGAACCTGGATGGCGAGCGAGGTCACCTCTTGGGCACTTTCCGTGGCGAAACCCTTGACGATCGGGGTCAAAAATGCCATCAGCTGCTCATTTTCCATGCGAACCCGGGGATCCGGTGCGTGGCGAGACCAGTCCAGTGCCTGAAAGGCCCAGAAAGAGAGTGCACGAGCGGCCTCCGTAAGGCCAGCCATCGTCAGGAGCATGCGCCTGACGTCCGGATGGGCGAGGATGGGAACTGGATCTTCGCCAGTCTTGAGGTCCTTGCCCTGCGGACGGGTCCGGGCATAATCCAGAGCCGCCTGATAGGCACACTCTGAAATCCCCACGCCCTGCTGACCGACAGCCAAGCGGGCCCGGTTCATCATGATGAACATGTGCTCGATGCCACGGTTCAACTCCCCAATCTGTTCCGCCCGTGCACCTTGTCCCTCCCCATATTGCATGACGCAGGTCGGAGAGGCATGGATCCCGAGCTTGTGCTCGATTGACAGTGCCCGGACCTCGTTCGCGGTCCCCGGCGGATCCGGGGGAAACCCGAATCGGGGCACGACAAATAACGTTAGGCCACGGGTCCCGGGCGGTGCACCCGGAGTCCTGGCCAGCACCATGTGCACGATATTTTCGGTCAGGTCATGCTCACCATAGGTGATGAAAATCTTTTGCCCTCCGAGTCGAAAGGCAGAACCCTCTGGAGTCGCCAGGCTTTCAATACGTCCCAGATCGGAACCCGCCTGGGGTTCGGTGAGGTTCATGGTGCCACTCCATTCGCCGGACACCAAATGGGGCAGATACCGGTTTTTCTGTTCTTCGCTACCGCACAGGAGCAGGGTCTCGATTGCTCCCTGGGTCAAAAGGGGACAAAGTGCAAAAGAAAGATTCGCTCCCTGCCACATCTCGCTCAGAGCAGCAGCGACCACCTCTGGGAAACCTTGACCACCATAACGGGGGTCGGCCGAGACCGCGTTCCATCCTCCCGCGACAAAGGCCCGGTAGGCCTCACGAAAGCCGGACGGCAAGACGACGCCTTCAGGCGTCATCCGGGCCGGTTCTCGATCGCCCACGGGGTTGAGCGGCACTAAGACCTCGCGGGCGAATCGGCTGCCCTCTTCGAGGACGGCTTCCACAACTGGGAAGTCGAGCTCCTGAAAGCCCGGTAGCGCAAACAGTTTGTCCAGGGGACAGATCGTGCTCAGCAGAAGCCGGTAGTCCTCAAGCGGGGGTTGGTAACTCATGGATGAATCCTTAGGGGGTTATTGGAGTGTTCCAGGCTGGTTCGAACGGTTCATCCCCATTATAAGTAAAGAACTGTCCTCTCTCCCTCCGACCGATGTACGGGGATCCCAAAACCGGTAATCTAGTGAAACCCCACGCTCCGGGAACTTCATCATGGCGATTCAACTGACCGGTCCAGGATATGGCTGTCGTCATCCGGGACGAATCCTTGCGGCCTGCCTGCTCGCCTGCGGTCCGCTCCTTCCGGCTCTCGCATTCGGAGCCAACCCCTCATGCCGGAACCAGTTTCCGATGCGGCTCTTCACGGGCCGTCCCCCATTGGGTGGATACCCGCCCCACAGTTTTTCCTGGGCCCCTGACGGAAAAGCCATTGCCTACCTGATTCATGCACACAGGCGCGGCTATGAACGACTTCGGGTGGTTGCCGCATCGACCGGCCACCTCATTTTCCAGGCCGGGCCTGCGTTGCTGGGCCGGGCCCTCCGCTCGGATGCCTCGATCCGGAACGAACGCCTCAAGGAATGGAGCACACGCTATGGACGCGTGAACTACCGCTGGTCACCGCACGGACATCATTTGCTTCTGATCAATGGCCAGGCGATCCTGGAACTCAGTCTCCGGACCCGACGACTGCGCACTCTGGTCCGGACAGACGGGTGGGTCACCCAGTATGGGCTTTCTCCTCATGCCCATTGGCTGAGTTACGTCGAGGATCATGAAATCCGGCTGGTCAACCTGGCGGCAAAAAAACACCATCCCTTTGACTTCCTCCCGGCTCGCCGGGGCTTCCGTGTTGGAGCCTTGGACTGGACCTACCGTGAAGAACTGGGGCTTCGAGCCGGTTATGCCTGGGCACCCCAAGGGCGGAAACTTGCATTCATCCGCTTCGATGAAAAAGGGGTCATGCGTTTTCCCCTGGTCAACTACCTCAAGCAGCACCCGACCTTATATTGGCAGCGTTACCCGGAACCGGGTGCCCATGATCCACGGGCCCGACTGGGTGTCTACGATACCCGAACGAATCGCGTCCGGTGGTTCCCTCTGCCCGGCCTCAAAGGCGGCTATTTGGCCCGCTTTGGCTGGTACGCGGGCGGCCACGCGCTTTATGCCGAAGTGCTCAACCGACCACAAACAAGACTGACTTTGTTCCGGATCAACCCGGCAAACGGTCAGCTCCGGGTGTTGCTGCGGCTCCACGACCCCGATTGGATCAACGTCCACAATGACCTGGTCTTCCTCCCTCACGGAGGGTTCATCTTTGGAACGGACCAGGACGGCTGGCATCATCTCTACCGGTTCAGCCCGAAAGGACGGGAGATCGCCTCTCTCACCCCGGGACCGTACAACGTGAGCCGTCTCCTTACTGTATCCAGGCGAGAGCACACGGTCTATTACCTCGCCTCTCCAGGAACCGGCCCCCGGACCGAACGCATTGAGTCCGTTTCTTTCGATGGACGGAACCACCGGTTTCCTTTCCCGGAACCGGGAAGCGAAAGCGCCCGCTTCTCCCCCAAAACCCGCTATGTACTCCTCACCGATTCAACACGGACGATGCCCCCTGTCTATACCGTGCGCCGAGTGGCGGCTCGGGGTCAATGGACGCTCTTTCGGACTCCGGTGCCGCGCACCCTCCATCTCCGAGCTCCCCGCTTCCTCAGGATTGCTTCTGCTGATCCCACCGTGGATCTCAATGCTGAAATTCTCTACCCGCCCGATTTTCATTCCACAAGTCACGATCCGGTCATCATGTACCAGTACGGAGGACCCGACGTTCCGGCGCTGATCAGCAGGGGTTGGAATCCGTGGATTGTTTACGAAGACCGACTCGCCTGTGAGGGTTTTGTTTTTTTTGAGGCGGACAATCGTGCGGCCAGCACGTTCAGCCATACTGCCCAGGGGGCGATCAAGGACCATCTGGGCCGCCTGGAGCTGGCCGACCAGGAGGCCGCGGTCCGCTGGCTGCGACACCAAGCCGGAATCGATCCGAAACGCATCGGAACCTGGGGTTGGAGCTATGGTGGATACATGACCCTTTACGAGCTGACTCATGCACCCGCCGTCTGGCGCGCAGGCATTGCGGTGGCTCCGGTGACCCGGTGGCAGGACTACGATTCGATTTACACGGAGCGTTACATGGGGACGCCACAAAACAATCCGACCGGCTACCGGCAAAGTTCAACCGTTGCGCAGGCCTCTCGCTTGCGCGCGCGGCTGTTGATCGTAGCGGGAACAGGCGACGACAATGTGCACTGGCAGAATACGCTCCAGTTCATCGAGGCTTTGATCAAGTCGGATCGACCCTACCACCTGCTCGTATTCCCAAACAACACCCATGTGCTGGCTGGCACCCATACCCGACTCGAACTGTTCCGGAGCATGAACCGATTTTGGGAGCGCAACCTCGCTCCCCGCTTTCCAAACCGGCACGGCCGATCTACCCCACCTCGGTAGTCACTCGGGGAACAAGGGAGTTTTGTTTGCCTCATGCCAGGCCTGGATCCCTGACCAGATCTCGTCGGCGGATTCTGCATACCAGAAAAGATCCCGATCTTCGGGGTCAATCACGCCTTCCTCGACCAAAAAGTCGAGATTGATGGCGCGACGCCAGTAGGATTCGCCGACCAGGACAACCGGGACCGGGGCCATCACCCGGGTCTGGATCAGTGTCAAGGTCTCAAACAGTTCATCCAAGGTGCCATACCCGCCCGGGAAGGCGACCAGCGCTTTTGCGCGCAACAGGAAGTGGAGCTTTCGGGTGGCAAAGTAGTGGAAGCGGAAACAGAGACCTGGGGTGATATAGGGATTCGGGTACTGTTCATGGGGGAGGCGGATGTTGAGCCCGATGGACTCAGCCTGGGACTCGCAGGCGCCGCGATTGGCAGCCTCCATGATGCCAGGCCCTCCACCGGTCATGATCCAGATTCGTGTGGGATTCCGGTTCTGAGGACATCGGGCAACTTCCCGGGCGAAGGCCCGGGCAACCTCGTAAAAATGGCTTTTGGCCAAGAGACGCTCGGCCACAGCACGTTGTTGATGATGTTCCGCCTTTTCTGGCAAGGAAGCCGGATGACTCTCGAGTGCACGCAATTTTTCCCGTGCCCGATCCGGTTCGCAAAGTCTCGTACTCCCAAAAACCACGATGGTGGCCTCAATGCCACGGCTCGCCAGAATGGATTCCGTTTTTTGGTAGTCCAGCTGAAGACGGACTCCCCGGGTTTCACGACGTCCCAGGAAAGAGGGATCGCGGGTCGCTTCCAGGTAGCTCGATTCTTTCTGGAGGATGGCGATCTGTTGTGCCACACCGGACTGCTCACTCGTCGTCCGGGGAATCTCATCAGGCAAAGGGATGCTGCGGTTTTTCGGATTGGGCGGTTGGGGGATTCGGGTCACGGCACACTCGCATTGGACGGCCATGGAGGCCGGGACTGAGGCACTAGCCAATGGATTATAGTGCCCCTCCGGAACCCTCCTCCGACACCGGCCGGCTCACCCAGTGGTCTCTCCACGGAAAACAATTGCCACTCCCTCCTCAGTTTTGCTATGATCACCAAGAGGCGGGAATAGCTCAGTTGGTAGAGCGCAACCTTGCCAAGGTTGAGGTCGCGAGTTCGAGCCTCGTTTCCCGCTCCACCTCCACCTGGCGAAAATTCTAGAATACGTCATCTGGGCCAGGTGGCAGAGTGGTCATGCAGCGGCCTGCAAAGCCGTCTACGCCGGTTCGATCCCGACCCTGGCCTCCACATTTCCCTCGAGTGGGAGCACACCCATGCCCAGGTGGCGAAATCGGTAGACGCAAGGGACTTAAAATCCTTTGGCCTTCAATGGCCATGCCGGTTCGAGTCCGGCCCTGGGCACCACGACAGAATTTCAAATCGTCTCGTCGAATCTCAAGAAACTTCACGATTGACAGAAAACCCACAGCATTGATGGGCTTTCTGTTTTCTGACTTTTCCCGGGCTGGAGGGGTAGATGTCCAGCTCAGTCAGCATCCAGAAAGCGGTGGTTTGGCCCAACTTCGTCAAACGGGGATCATAATTAGCGCAAGTCTTGGCAAACGATTGGACCGCTCTCGTCCTTTCATGACTCGGTCCAATTCGCGATCGCGAGTTCCGGCACCCGTTCAAATTCCCGTGTGTTGTTCGTGACAAGTGTTCGGTCTTCCATCAACGCGTGTGCAGCAATCCAAAGATCATTGGCGCCGATCGGCACACCTTGACGCTCGAGAGTGGCGCGAAGTTTTCCATAGTGCCGAGCCACTTCTATAGATAGTGCAAGCGGTGGCACTGCTTCGGCCAGTGCGTTGAGGTTGCGTTGCGCGATCGTCGGTTGCCGACTCTTCGCAGCACCAAACTGCAACTCACCCCAAGTGACCACCGACATGCCTAAAGCATCCGTCGGGATGTCATCGAGCCGCTCCACAATCCGGGAATGACGCGTGTTCAGCCAATCGATACAGATGTTTGTATCGAGCAGATAACGCCGTTTCATTAGAAGACTCCACGATCCTCGGGTGGCAAATCCTGACGGCCTGCCGCGAAGAAATCCGTCGGCATGGGCGGCATGTTTTTGAAGAGTTCGCAGAGCTTCTCCCCTGTGTTGACACGCCTCTCCCGCAACACCACCTCCTCGCCTCGGCGGAAGATCTCCACTTCACTCGCCTGGAAACGGAATTGTTTGGGCAGACGAACCGCTTGGCTATTCCCGGACTTGAAGACTTTTGCAGTGCTCATGGCAGAAACACCTAAAACGTATATATTTTATAGTATATACTATTTATAGAGTGCTGGACAAAACCTGCAGTCCCATTTATTTATGGAGAACGACCACGAAGCGAAAAGGGATTCCTCTGGCACGTACAAAAATCGAAACTTTTCGTAACTTGACCTCGCTGCATAACAATGTTGATATCTCATACATCTGGTGACGAACCATCAATTTCGACCGGGTTCCGGACACAACTCGGATGGATCTTATGCTTGGCTTTTTGTCGTTACTGTAGGGTAGATGTCCGGCGAAGTCACTCTCCGGAAATTGGGATCTCCACCTGACAAACGTGTCATCACTGCTTCAATGAAGTGAGACATAGGGGTCACGATCATGAGCAAAACCGTACGTCTCTTCAAGCTCATGGATGCGCTGCGCAGCCGACGCCGCGCGGTCACGGCAGCGCAGTTAGCCAATGAGCTTTCCATATCCGTACGCACCGTCTACAGGGATGTGCAGACACTGATCGGACTCGGTGCACCGATCGATGGAGAGGCAGGCGTCGGTTTTTTGCTTCGCGCCGGGTTTTTCCTACCCCCGCTCATGTTCGTCGAGGAGGAACTGGAAGCCCTCGTTCTCGGTACCCGTTGGGTAAAGGAGCAGGGCGACCCGCCCCTCGCACAAGCAGCTGACTCGGCGTTAGCAAAGATCGCGGCAGCTGCGCCCAAAGGCCTGCGTGAGGAGATCGCTGAAATCGGTCTCTGGGCACCCAGATTCATTCATCCGGCAGTCCGGGGGATCAGCCTGAGCACCATCCGGGAGGCCATTCGGGACCAACACAAACTTAAAATTGGCTATGTCAGCATTGCCGGTGCTAGTACGGAGCGTGTGATCTGGCCGGTGGCAGTTGGTTTCTTCGAGAGCAGGCAGTTGATTGCAGCCTGGTGCGAGCTGAGGAGAGACTTCCGGCACTTCCGTGTTGACCGGATTACGAGTCTTGCGATCACCCGCGAATCCTATCCACAGGCACGGAGGGAGCTCGCGAAACTGTGGCAACAACAGCTCAAAGCACCTGATCAGCCATCCGTGGGCAAGTCGACGGACTACTGACAGAAACTGTCGCAAACATGGGGTATCGTGGCTTTTCTATCAACACAAGCGAGACATCGTGATGCGCCTATACCACTATCCCTATTCCGACAATTCCCGTCGCGCCGTCATGACGGCGCTGCACCTCGACGTGCCGGTCGAGTTCGTACTCGTCGACCTACGAAAAGGAGAGCAAAATCAGCCGTCTTTTCTGGACTTGAATCCCAACCATAGGGTACCCGTGCTTGAAGACGATGGATTTATCCTTTGGGAATCGCACGCCATTATGCAGTACTTAGCAGATAAAACACCGGGACAGACCCTTTATCCAACCGAGACCCATGCGCGGGCCGATGTCAACCGTTGGCTCTTCTGGTGCGGGGGGCACCTTACACCCGCCGTCGGGATTTTGAATAGGGAGCACTTCATCAAGGGCATGATCGGACTGGGGGGTCCCGACCCGGCCGAGGTCAAACGCGGTGAAGAACTGGTATGCGAGTTTAGTGGGATTCTTGATAAGCACCTTGCCTGCCGTGAATGGATTTGCGGCAGCGCACCTACACTCGCGGATCTTTCTATTGTCACCCCATTCACCGGCTTACTTGCTACCCGGGCACCCGAGAAGCTCCCGATTGGTATGTTCGCAAATGTGCAGCGCTGGTTGGCCCGCATTCAGACCCTGGATACTTGGCAGAAAACAACTGTTACCTTGGCAAATCCGAGTGAAGTATGAAAAAAAGCCGCTCACCGTCATCGACTTCTCCACAGGTGGCAGGGGTTACTGCAGCGAGAACAAATTTCAGTCGCGGTCAGCAAAAAACCCGTGTTTCAGTCGTCGCGCACTCACCTCGTCCAAATGTTGGTGGACTGATCCAACGTTTGTCTATTCACCGACTCGTAGACAGCAAGGTCCAATGCTTGAAATACACAATAGTGCTCGGATAGACTGGCGGCCATTTCGCTGATTGAGCGTTCGACCAAGGACCCATGCCGATGTCTTCAAATGACACTGACTGCAAGTCGCGATCCCAGATTTCCACACTGCTTTTGCCGCTCTTCGTCTGCGCGGCCATCGCGTTGTTTGCGCTGGCCGTGCCGAAAATCATCGGAAAATCGTCCATATGGATTTTTTTGCCAGGATTTATTACAGAGAGCACTCTCCTTCTTTGCTCTCTCGCGCTAACTACTTGGCTAACAAAGGGGCATCTTTCAGTCTTCGGATTCACAAGGGGTTCATTCCGGCTCAGCAGCAGATTTTTTCTCTGGCTTCTACCGATGCTAAGTATTGCGACGCTGCAAGTCGTTCTTTCGCCTGCAGGAGCCACTGCAAGTAATGGTCAGCTCTCCATCGTGGCCATTGCGACAGTCATCTTCACGATTTGGATTTACGTGAGCTTGTGCGAGGAGATTTTCACTCGTGGCCTGCTTCTGAGTTGGCTTTCCCCCTAGGCCCGGTACGGCATCCGTCTGAGCAGGTGGAGATTGAGCGTTCCCGTGCTAAGCAGTGCCCCGTTTTGCCACAATGCATGTCGTGCTGTGGCCCAAACTCGGACCTGCAACGCTAGTGATCGTTTTTCTCGCGGGCCTATTGGGCTTGATCGCGGGCTATTATCGGGAAAAGACAGGGAGCCTGATCCCCGCCATTTTGATCCATGCTTTTTTTGATATCGGTGGAACACTTCCTATTTGGATTTCAGTGTGGCTGCATCAGGGACGCAGCTGAAAAAGACAAGGGATCCAGAAAGCTCTGGGTGGTGAAAGGCTTGCCAGCCTGTCAAGGACGCCGTGACGGGGACCCTTTGGATGGATTCCACCTGAGCTGGCCAAACCCATCCTGAACCCCCCTCGCGGCTGCCTGCGGACGGCCCCGCACACCCAATGCCCGCATCGGGCGCCCCCCGACCACACGGCGAGTGGGCGTTTGCCCTTTTAACCCGCTCGAGGGGAACGCTGAAGGTAGCGGACCACCCAATTCTCGATGGCACGATAATAAAGCTCGAGCTGCACTGGATCCTGAGGCAGGTGGTAGGCACCGGGGATCCCGATGAACTTGACCGGCACGTGGTGGCTGGCCAAGGCGTGGTACAGGGCAAAGGACTCGGTAATCGGTACGGTGATGTCAGCCGTACCGGAGAGGATCAGGGTCGGCGTGGTGATTTGCCCCGCATCGGTGATTGGGGAGTCCTTGATGTACAAGGCTGCGCTTCTGGGGTTCCAGGGACTACCCCCCAGCGAATCACGGACCCAGGCGAGATTGCCGGCACCCGAGAGCTCGTACTCCTGGGTCCAGTCCACGACTCCATCTGCCACCACCGCGCAACGCCAGAAATGCTGGTGCGAGATCAGCCATGCGGTCATGTAGCCACCGTAGGAGTGCCCTACCGCAGCGATGCGTTTCGGATCGACCAATCCCCTTCTCTCCAACATGCGGATACCGGAGATCACATCACGATCCGGACCTTTTCCGGGATCACGATAGATGGCATGTTCGTGGTCATTACCCAGATTGTCACTTCCCCGGTAGTTGGGCTCAAATACCAAAAAGCCATGCGCGGCAAAGAGGTCACGCAAGGGTCCGATTTCCCCCGCATCGAAATGCTCGGTGGAGGCTGCCTCCGGGCCACCATGACTGTAGACCACGAGAGGATAACGGTGACCGGGACGATAGTCGTCCGGATAGGTGAGAATGCCATCATTGATCTGGCCATCCGGCGCCCGCCAAGTCACCTGGACGCTACGGGGATAACGGTAACCGGCAAAGTACCGATTCAAGTGGGTCAGGATCACCGGGCGGCTATTCATGCGACGCAAGATATAAAGCTCTGGCGGCCGCGTGGCCGTATCGGCAACGAAGGCCACCTGGCCCTGCGACGAAACTGCAAGCCGGGTGGGGTTGAGCGCGCCGAGGTCCAGTGCATGTCCGCTCCCGTGTAACGGTTGCAGGTAAATCCGGGTGCCGACCTGGTCATCGGCCAGGGCCAGGAGGCCTTGCCCATCAGGCAGCCAGGCGTAAGTCGTTGCGACATCCCGGTCAAGATCAGCACTGACATCCCGTCCGTCGCCACCTTTGAGGTGGGTCACGAATACATCCATGTCACTGACCGGGCCGGGGCCATGCGGATAAAGATAGGCAATTGCCTCACCCCGGGGGGCAAAAGAGGGCGTGTATTCGTAGCGCGCATGATGGGTCAAAACTCGCACTTTACCGGTCGCCACGTTCACGACCACGATAGTGGTTCGGTCGGTATCCGCATCGTTGGCATCTGCCTGCTGCGTATAGGCCAGCCAGAGCCCGTTTGCTGACCATGAGGGCGCCGTGATGGAGCCGGCAAAAGGCGGGGCATTTTCAAGCACGCTGGTTGATCCGAAGGTCAGCGGCCGTGTTTTTCCGGAGGACAGTGTCAACAGCCAGATCTGCGAGGGCACCGGAGCCCGGGTGGCCTGGTAATCATCATCCTGGATGGAAAAAAGGTCATGACCGGTACGGCGATCCCATGCACTGAGCACCGGGTTATCCGGCGTGACATAAGCGATCGTTCGTCCATTGGGTTTCCAGGCAAACTGGAGCACGCCGTTCGGCGCATGGGTCAGGCAGTGCGGTGTGGCACCCGCAAAGGCCACGTCGTAGACTTGTGGCTTCTCCCGACCCACCTGGGCAAGAAAAGCAATGCGGTGACCATCGGGTGCCCACCGCGGCATATGCAGATTTTGCAATCCACGGACCCAGGCCACGACCTGCCCACCGGTCGTGGGGACGACTCTCAGTGTCGTGTCATAGCGGTTGTGGATGAAATCAGGACGGATGGTGACAAAGGCGATTTTCTGGCCATCCGGGGAAAACTGGGGCGAAACGAGCCTGACCAGCTGGCGGTACGCCCGGAGGTTCGTGGGTTGTAGTGCCCGTGCGCCGGGCGCGGCCAGGACCCAAAACCCGACCCATGCCGCAGAACAGATCCGCCAACGCTTCATGGAGAGCTCCCAATCGGTGCCTATCCGTATTCTACGTGAGGGTGACCTGAAAACGGGCGCAGCCAAAATGTTGCAGCATGCCGGGGCGGGTAGCGGGGTCGATTCCTGGGCGGAGATGCTGGTCGGTCCAGACGATCCCAGGCTCAAAGCACGTCCGTCCCTGCCCTGCTAAAAGAGTTGCGGATGGATGGCAAAAACCACTCCCTATAGAGATTAATATTTTATTTAAAAACAATATATTATAATCTATTATTTATCTTACTTATGAGATAATAATCCACGTTTCGAGCGTCTGCCTGACGGCCCTCACAAAGAAACTAAAAACCCTTCCGGATCGAAGGCCACGCCGTCCACAGGTACTGTAAACCCGAGAAAAGCGTGAACAGGGCAGCCAGATCCAGCAGGCCAAGACCTACGGGAAGACTCACGGAACGCCAGACGGGAATCACGGCCAAGAGAATCACGATCGCCAGCATCTGTGCCAGCGTTTTGATCTTGCCGAGCGGTTTGACGGGGATCTGCACCCGATCACGACTGGCCGCCAACCATTCGCGCAGGCCCGAAACGGTAAACTCACGACCAATGATGATGAGTGCGGGGAGAACCAACCACCAGTC
>JAJYFY010000065.1 GCA_021785265.1 Pseudomonadota bacterium | reverse complement strand
ATCCCCTCCCGGGAAGACCGAAGCACCACCCGTGTCCCGCAAACAACGTTACGATTCCAGCGATCTCGAGGTTCTGACCGGTCTCGACCCGGTGCGTCGGCGACCGGGGATGTACACCGATACCCAATCTCCCGACCATCTGGCGCAGGAAGTCATTGACAACAGTGTCGACGAAGCGCTTGCCGGTTTTGCCCATTCCCTGTCGGTCACGCTGCACGGGGATGGCTCACTCACGGTTGCGGACGATGGTCGTGGCATGCCGGTTGACCAGCACCCGGAACTTGGCCGGAGCGGCGTCGAGGTCATTCTCACTGTGCTCCATGCGGGCAGCAAGTTTGGGGAATCCGTCTACCGCTTTTCCGGTGGTCTGCATGGTGTCGGAGTCTCGGTGGTCAATGCCCTCTCGCGGCGGCTGGAAGTCTGGATCCGGCGGGGTGGAGGGGAGTTCTACATGGCCTTTGAGGATGGAACGCCGGTCACACCCCTGGTTCGTGTCGGTTCCGTACCCCGGGGAGAAACCGGAACCCGGATCCGGTTCTGGGTCAACGAACGCTACTTCGAGAATCCACACCTCGCCGCCGACCGGCTGGTTCCGCTGCTTCGGGCCAAGGCCGTGCTTCTTCCCGGGCTCGTGGTCACCCTCGTCGAGGAGACGAGTGGGCGTTCGCAGCGGTGGTGTTACGAGGCGGGACTTTCAACCTACCTTGAGGAGACGCTGACGGGGCGTGTGCTCCTGCCGGAAACCCCGTTTGTGGGACATTTTCGTTCAGATCGGGCTGAAGCCACCTTTGCACTCGCTTGGGAGAACGGGGGTTCCGGGCATGGAAGTCTGACCGAAAGTTTTGTCAACCTCATTCCGACTCCTCAGGGCGGGACCCATCTGGCGGGGCTCAAGACCGGACTCCTGGCTGCGATCCGAGAGTTCTGCGATTACCGGGGGCTCGCCCCCCGCGACATCAAGCTCGTGGCCGAGGATGTATTCCAGGGTTTGAATTACGTGCTCTCCCTCAAGTTACGGGAGGTCGAGTTTTCCGGTCAGCTCAAGGAAAAACTGAACTCCCGGGAAGCGGCGAGTTTCGTTTCGGGGGTCGTCAAGGACGGCTTTTCCCTCTGGTTACACCAGTCGCCGTCCCAGGGTGAACCGATTGCCCGGCAGGTGGTTGGCCATGCGATCGCGCGTCAGCGTCGTGAGAGCCAGGTGGCACGCAAAAAACCCACCGCGTCCCTGGCACTGCCCGGGAAACTCGCCGATTGCACGGGGGGGGACCTTGAGAAAACCGAACTCTTCCTCGTCGAAGGGGATTCGGCAGGCGGATCCGCGCGGCAGGCACGTGACCGGACTTTTCAGGCCATTTTGCCCCTGCGGGGAAAGATCCTCAACACGTGGGAAACCAGTGCCGGCGAGGTTTTGGATTCGGCCGAGATCCGGGATCTGGCCACGGCACTCGGCATACCGCCTGGGGCAACCGACCTCGCGGGGCTGCGTTACGGACGGGTCTGCATCCTGGCGGATGCCGATTCCGATGGTGCGCATATCGCCACCCTGTTGTGCGCCCTTTTTGTCCGCCACTTCCCGGAGCTCATCCGGCAGGGACGACTTTATGTCGCCATGCCGCCGCTTTACCGGATTGATGTCGGACCGGCCGTCTACTATGCTCTCGATGAAGGAGAAAAATCGGGAATCCTCGATCGCCTGCAAGCGGAAGGCCGACGCGAAAAGGTCCAGGTGACGCGTTTCAAGGGACTGGGCGAGATGAACCCAGACCAGCTTCGTGAGACCACGCTGGCGCCGGAAACGCGCCGGCTCGTCCGGTTAAGCTGGGAGATGGCCCGTGAGACGGAGGAGATCCTGGACCGGTTACTGTCGCGTCGGCGGGCTGCGGATCGACGGGTGTGGCTCGAGAACGAAGGACGCTTCGCGGTTCCGCTCTAGGGGACATCCCCACGACCCGGTTCCAGCCAGGTGGTGACGACCCGCACTTCGACCATAACTTCCGAGTTGAGGCTGGCCCCGACCGAACAGTAGCGTTCATGGGAAAGGATGGCCGCCTGACGCAGCGCCTCTTCCGTAACGCACGGCCCAGAACCGATATGTCGGACCGTAATCGACTGAAACCGTCGCGGATGGCTCTCGGCACGGTGGCCCTCAATCTCGATCCGATAGTGGTTGAGCGGCTGCCGCTTTTTCCGCATGATTTCGACGACATCGATGCCGGAACACGCGCCCAGAGCGGCCAAGAGAAGCTCCGTAGGCTTGAAACCGTTTCCGGAACTCCCGCCGTCCAGGATCAGGCTCGTGCCCTGAGAGCTGGTTCCCCTGAAAGCCAGGTCATCCAGGTAGTCGACTGCGAGATGGACAGCATCGTTCATGGAGGAAACCCGTGAGGGGAAATCAAAGGGGAGGCCCGTCAACGGCCATCCAGCCGCCCATGCAACTCGTGACAAAAGGATAAAACCCTGGCGGAGACAGACAATACCAACGCAGCTGCGTGGGCGGGGGTGGCTCCATCAGGAAAGGGGCACCGCCCACGGGACCTCCGGGTAGCGGAATGGGGCCCGAGCCGTAATAGGGAGGGTAAGGATTGATGGGGGTGAGGTAAAAATACCACCGGTGACGGGTTCGCCACCACCAACCGTAACGCCCGTGGTGCCACCCCTTTTGCCAGCGGCCGACCTTCCAGCCGTGGGGGGCCTTGAGGGGATGGATCCGTGCCGGTCGGGCAGTCTTCGGGATAGCCCCGGCGGCCGTGGGGAGGAGAGCGAGGCACACGATCAAGCCAAAAACCCCGCCCCCCCGGATCCCGCCGTGCGTCGGCTCAAACGACGTTGCGCAGAACCGGTTCATTGTTCGAATGTACCGCGGAAACTCGAGCGTGGTCAAATGCGACCCGCGTGGGTGGTTCATTCGTATCCCCAGTGCCGAACCCAGGGGTCGAGAATCGGAGCCACGGGTTCCAGAGCCGGGGCGTATGCCCGCCAATGTTCCACCCGGTCGGATTGGATCGGGCGGGAGACCTGGTCATAGCTTGGTGTTCCAATGCGGATTCCCGCCAGGCGGCGTTCGGGATGGACCATGGCAGGTTCGAAGTCGAGTCCCAAGAAGTCACAGAGGGCCTGAAGTTCTCCTGCCGGGTTCCTGACCAGGCGTTCGTAGACCTGGAGATGGACCCGGTCCGGTGGCAGGATTCGGCGCCGTTGTGTTTCGAAGACGCCCATGACGAGATCGTAATAGGCCGCCGTCCCCAGCAAAGTTCGGAAATGTCGCATGGCCGGGTTGGGACTGAAGACCTGGAGATAGCAGCTGAGACAAGTATCGCGCGGGTCCCGGATGGCGACGAGAAAACGGGCCCGGGGGAACAGGCAATGCAGCCATCCGGAAAATGCACTGTTGAGCGGCAATTTATCGATGACCCAACCCGAATCCCCGAGATCGGCCGGCCGGAGCGTTGCCTCGGCCTGATCGAGGAGATCCGCGAGGTCGTCTACTCCGAGCGGGCGGCTGGATTCCGCCAGGGAGGCCATGACCCGAGCGAGGACTGGGGCCAGGGGGTTGGTTTCTTCCAGCACATGGAGTGCGGGGTGCATCGAGAGCATCCGGTCAAGAAGCGTCGTTCCAGAGCGCGGGAATCCGACCAGAAAAACCAGCCGTTGCCCGGCGTCCACCCGATGGCTGGACCATGATTGCAAGGCGGCGATCGCTTCTGGATGGTCCTGAAGGAAGCGGATCGACGGCGTCCCGTAAAGCCCCCCCGTACCCGCATCCCGGTCAAACTCCTCGAGGTGACGGTGGCCTTCCCGCGCGGCTTCGAGTGCTTCGGTCGCCCGTCCCAAGGCATCCAGTACCCGGGCGCGCCGTCCTTCGCGGACCGCACGGTCGACGGGAGAGAGACGCTTGGGATCCAGCCCGTCGAGCCGTTCGAGTGCGCGTTGCGGCTCACCCGCTCGCGCGGCCAGTTGTGCGGCGACGAAACCGGCCAGGACATGGTCCGGACGGTGGGCCAGGACCTGGTCGATCCAGGGTCGGGCGGCATCCGGCTGGTTGGTTTCCTCAAGGAGGGCCGCGTAGTGAGCGGCGGCTTCGAGATGCTTCGGATCGCGACTGAGGCAGTGCGAGTAGGCCTGAAGAGCCTCCGTCGTGCGCCCCAGCTCCTCGAGGCAGCGGGCGCGGTTGAAATGGGCCTCCGGATGCTCGGGGCTATCTTTGAGGATCGCCTCGAAATGTTCCAGGGCTCGGGTCCACTGTTTCCTCTCGCAGGCGATGACTCCGAGACCGAACCGGGACGTGCCGGATCCGGGATGCCGGACGAGAAGGGTCTCGAGGAGGGGTTCGGCTTCTTCGTGGTTCCCCAGGGCGACCAGCGAGAGTGCCAAAAGCTCGCCGGCCGGGATCCAGTCCGGATCGTGTTGATAGAGGATCCGGAGTCGGCGGGTCGCTTCCCCGAAATGACCTTCGCGGTATTCCCGGACTGCCGTCTCGAATTGCCGGCGGGCCTCAGGAGGAACGGCTTTTTCCGCCCAGGGCATCATCGCTCCAGTCGAGCGTGACTTTGCCGGATTGCCCGCTTCGCATGATCTCGAATGCGGCTTCGAAATCAAGGGCCGGAAATCCGTGGGTCAGGATCGGGCGTACGTTAAGCCCGGTCTCCAGCAGGGCCGCCATCTTGTACCAGGTTTCGAAAATTTCGCGTCCATAAATGCCCTTCACCCTGAGGCCCCGGAAAACCATCGTGTTCCAGTCGAGCTCGATGGGAGCCGATGCAATACCCAAGAGGGCCAGGGCACCGCCGTTGCGCATGTGGTCCAGCATCAGCCGGATGGCCTCGCGTTGGCCAGACATTTCAAGGCCCACATCGAATCCCTCGACCAAGCCCAGTCTTTTCATCGCCTCTTCGAGATTCTCGCGCTGGATATTGAGCGCGGCATCCGCACCCATCTTCCGGGCCAACTCGAGCCGGTAGTCGTTGACATCCGTCACGATAATCCGGCGGGCCCCCACATGGCGGGCAATGGCGGTCGCCATGACCCCGATCGGGCCGGCCCCGGTAATCAGCACGTCCTCCCCGACGAGATCGAAGCTCAATGCGGTATGGGTGGCGTTGCCCAGGGGGTCCAGGAAGGAGGCGATCTCGTCGGGAATCGAGTCGGGCAGGGGAAAGATGTTCGCGGCGGGCAGTGAGAGATATTCGGCGAAACAGCCCGGGCGCTGGACTCCGAGTCCCACCGTCCGGGGACACAGGTGGCGTCGGCCCGCCCGGCAGTTGCGGCAGTGCCCGCAGGTGATGTGTCCTTCGCCGGAGACCCGCTGGCCGACCCGGAGGCCCGTGACCTCACTGCCCAGCTCGATGATCGTGCCGACAAACTCATGCCCGATGGTGAGCGGAACCGGGATGGTTTTCTGTGCCCAGGCGTCCCAGTTGTAAATATGGATGTCCGTCCCGCAGATGGCAGTTTTCCGGGTCCGGATCAGCACATCATTCGGCCCGATCCCGGGCTCTGGGACGGAGGTCAGTGTGAGTCCGGGACCAGCGGTTTTCTTGACCAGGGCTTTCATGCGTGATTTCTCGGCAAGGGTGAGGAGCCGGGCTAGAGTATCCCGGTTTTGCGGCCGGCCTGTTCGAACGCTTCCAGTGCCCGGTCGAGGTCGGCCGGCTCGTGGGCCGCCGAAACCTGGGTCCGGATCCGGGCCTGCCCCTGGGGGACGACCGGATAGGAAAATCCCACGGCATAAACTCCGGCCTCAAGCAGCGCCGATGCCATTTTCTGGGTCCTGGGCGCATCCTGCAACAGGATGGGAATGATCGGGTGGGTGCCCGGGATCAGTTCGAAACCGAGCGTGGTCAAGCCGTCCCGAAACCGCCGGGCGTTCTCCAGGAGACGGGCACGGGGTTTCGCATCTTCGCGGATTAACGACAATGCGGCGAGTGAAGTGGCCGCGATCACGGGGGCCAAGCTGTTCGAGAAAAGGTAGGGACGGGATCGTTGCCGCAGCCATTCGACGATGGGCTGGGACGAAGCGGTATAGCCGCCGCTCGCACCGCCCAGGGCCTTACCCAAGGTCCCGGTGAGAATATGGACCTGTCCCTCGACTCCCTGTTTCTCGGCGGTCCCTCGGCCACCCGGTCCCCAGAACCCGACCGCATGTGAATCGTCCACCATGACGAGTGCATCGTAACGCTTGGCCAGCGTACAGATCCCGCCCAGGTCGGCTTCCAGCCCGTCCATGGAAAAAATCCCATCGGTCACGACCAAGCGGTGGCGGGCCCGGGCGGTTTTCTGGAGCAGGTCTTCGAGTGCGTTGAGATCACGATTGGGATAACGGAGGCGCTGGGCTTTGCACAACCGGATGCCATCGATCAGGCTGGCGTGATTCAGGCTATCGCTGATCACGGCGTCGGATTCGTCAAACAAGGTCTCAAAAAGCCCCCCATTAGCATCGAAACAGGAGGAGTAGAGCAGGGTCGCGGGCTGGTGCAGAAAGTCGGCCAGAGCCTGCTCGAGACTCACATGGATATCCTGGGTTCCACAGATGAAGCGAACCGAGGCAAGTCCGTACCCATAGCGATCGAGTGCTTCATGGGCCCGGGCGATCAAGACCGGATGCTGGGCCAATCCGAGGTAGTTGTTTGCACAGAGATTGATGACTTCCCGCCCGTCGGCCAAACGGACGCGGGCACCCTGGGGAGAGGTGATCGTGCGCTCCGACTTGTAGAGGCCCTCCCTCCGCAGGTCGGATAGCGCGTGGTTCAGGCGGTCATCGAGAGCAGGAGACACAGGAGGTCCTCAAAGAATAGTATTTTACACGCCTCCCCGATCCCCAGGTCCGCGAGTGGGAATAAGGGCAGGATATAATGAGCCGGGCAGCGGCTCCATTCGGCAGGATGGACGCTTGCCCGAAACGAAAGAGGGCCATTTTGACCGACCGACCGTCCTTCATGCGAAACCGGTCCCGGAGCCGGATCTTCTGGATGCTTGGATTGCTCCTGTTCGTGGCCATCTGGTTCAGCACGATCGGGCACCGGGCCCTGTTCCAGACCGATGAGGGACGCTACGCCGAGATTCCGCGCGAGATGCTGGCTACCGGAAACTGGCTCACGCCACGGCTCGACGGATTCAAGTATTTTGAAAAGCCCCCTCTCCAGTACTGGGCCACCGCGACCAGTTTTGTGCTGTTCGGTGAACATACCTGGTCGGCCCGCCTTTATACCGCACTCACGGGATTCTTGACCCTTTTGGTTCTCGGTTGGGCCGGAACGCGGCTTTGGAATCCACGGGCGGGATGGCTGGCGGCGGCAGTTGGTGCCAGCAGTCTCTACCTGGTTCTGATGGCACATTTCAATACGCTCGACATGGGGGTCACGTTCTGGATGACTCTCAACCTTTGCAGTTTTCTCGTGGCCCAGTCGCAGCCCTCAACGATTCCACGTCGCCGGGCCTACATGTACATGAGCTGGGTGGCCGCGGCCCTGGCCGTCATGAGCAAGGGACTGATCGGAGTGGTGTTCCCGGGCTGCGTGCTTTTGCTTTACGTGTTCATCCGGCGTGACTATGCCCTGCTCAAGCGCTTGCATTATTACGGCGGGTTGACCCTGTTCGTGCTGTTCGGAGTGCCCTGGTTTTTCTGGATTACGGTCAGAAATCCCGAGTTTTTCCACTACTTCTTCATCTACCAGCATTTCGATCGCTATCTCGATGGCGTGGCCCACCGACCCGGACCAATCTGGTACTTTTTGCCCATTCTGCTTTTGGGTGTCCTTCCCTGGGTGCGAGAAGCAGTCCGGGTTCTGGGTACGGGTTGGCGTCGGTCGGTCGGACAGAACCCAGACGGAATCGATGTCCGGTTTCTGCTCTGGCTCTACGTGGTATTCATCATTGTCTTTTTCTCCCTTTCGAGTTCCAAGCTCCCGAGCTACATCCTGCCGGTCATGCCGGCGCTGGCACTCCTCATCGGCCAGGAATTGGCCGGCACGAAACCGTCCCGACTCCTCGTCGCTGTGGTCCTGACAGCGGGAGTTGCCCTGCTTGGGATGCTGGCGACCCCGTTCTGGATGGCATCGATCCGGCCGGCCGGGGTAGCCCGGGTTTATGACCGGGTCGAACCTTGGCTCTTCGGGATTTTCGCTTGCCTGCTTCTGGTGGCAATGGCGGCCTGGTGGTTGAGACGGCGTGGTGCCGGAACCGTGGCGCTGGTCGCACTCTTGGCGACGGGCTGGTTCCTCTCCATTTCCCTGATCAACTGGTCGGCCCAGGTGCTGGATCCGATCTATTCGACCCGCGCCCTGGCCCGTGCCCTCAAACCCTGGAACCAACCCCGTCGTCCGTTCTATATCGTGGCCAACTACCAGCAATCCCTGCCGTTTTACCTCAGGCGTACACTGACTTTGGTGGCCTGGCGCGGGGAAATTGGTTACGGAATCAGTCTTGCGAACAAAGCCGGGCACCTCAATGACCGGCGTTTCATTCCGACCCTCGCGGCCTTCCACCGGGTCTGGCTCGCCCATCCACGGGCTGTGGCAATTCTCCAAAAGGGACTTTATGCCCAGCTGGTCCGGGAG
>JAJYFY010000012.1 GCA_021785265.1 Pseudomonadota bacterium | reverse complement strand
TGATCTTGCCGAGCGGTTTGACGGGGATCTGCACCCGATCACGACTGGCCGCCAACCATTCGCGCAGGCCCGAAACGGTAAACTCACGACCAATGATGATGAGTGCGGGGAGAACCAACCACCAGTCCGGAAACTCCTGGACGAGCAGTAAAAGTGCCGCGGAGACCATCATCTTGTCGGCGATCGGGTCAAAAAGGGCGCCAAAACTGCTATTTTGCTCAAGACGCCTCGCCAAATAACCATCCAACCAGTCAGTCAGTGCCGCCAAAGCAAAGATCAGGGCTGCCCACAGATGGGCGGATGAAATGGGAAGCCAGAAGGCCCCCACGAACGCCGGAATCAGGATGATCCTCAACAAGGTCAGCAAATTGGGCAGCTTCATGACTGGGCTCCTGCATGAAAGTGCAGGAAAATCCGGTGTGCCAAAGATCCCCCAATGCCCGGCACTTTGGCAATCTCGATCTCGGTTGCCGCCTTGAGTCCCGCCAGTCCTCCAAAAGCCGCGAGTAGCAGTCCCCGCCTTTTGGGGCCAAGACCTGGGATATCCGCCAGCGAGGAACGGACCCCTTTCATCCTCCGCCGCAAGCGGTGCCCTTGGATGGCAAAACGATGGGATTCGTCACGGACTTGTTGCAAAAGGTGAAAAGCCGGGTCGTGGGGTTCCCAGAGCTCTTCGTGCTCCCCGCCCTGTCGGAGAATCCGTTCCGCGCCAACCCGTCGCTCAGGGCCCTTGGCCATGGCCAGTACCGTGAGATCCGGGGCGCCCAACCCGGCCAAACACTGTTCCGCAATCCGCAACTGACCGGTTCCGCCGTCGATGAGAAGCACATCGGGCCAGGGACCGGATTCACGCACCAGGCGAGTGAAGTAGCGATGGAGGGCCTCATCCAACGCCGCATAGTCATCGCCCCCCGTCCGCGCCCGGATGACAAACCGTCGATAGTCTGTCTTCACCGGACCCGAGGGATCGAAAACCACGCAACTCGCGACTGTCTCCTCTCCAAGTGTATGACTGACATCGAAACCCACGATTCGATGGATGGGTTCTCCGGTTTCCAACCGTTCCGACAACGCCTGGAACCGTTCCTGAATGAGGATATGGCCCGCCGCACGGCGATCCAGGGCCAGTTTCAGGTTCTGCCGGGTCATGTCGGTCCAGAGATGGGCTGCATGCGTTTTGGGCAGACCCAACTGCACGCGGTGGCCTGAACGTTTTCCCAAGACCTCCTCCAAGAGCTGGTTTTCATCCGGCTCAAGCGCCATCTCCACGAGGATGCGATCCGGCACTTCGCCGTCGTAAAACTGCATCAAAAACCCAGTGAGCAAATCACGAGCCTCGATCGGTCCCTCGACCACCGGAAAAAAACACCAGGTTCCGAGGTTTTTCCCATCCCGGATCCGGGTCACCCCAACCCCATACACGCTTTTCCGTATTTCAACGAGAACCGTATCGAAATCACCCGCCTCCATCACGATGGCGTCCTGCTCGCGAGTCTGGCGCATGCGGGCAATCAAATCGCGGAAGGCGGATGCTCGTTCGTAGTCCAAGGTTTCGGCACTGTCCTCCATGCGCGCATAAAGATGGTCCAAAAGGGTTCGGCTCCGTCCTTCCAGAACCTCCACGGCATCATTGAAGTCGTGCTGGTAGTCCGTTTCACCGATGCGTCCCACGCATGGGGCGGAACAACGACCAATCTGATACTGCAGGCAAGGTCGTTTGCGGTTCCGGAAGAAGAGGTCCGTGCAGTTGCGAAGGTGAAAAAGTTTCTGCAAATCAACAAGCGTCTTCCGGACAGTCCCGGCATCCGGGTAGGGCCCGAATAGCCGTCCACCGATGGGTTGCCGGCCCCGGTGAAAGACCAGACGGGGAAATCCCAGTGTGTCTGCGACACGGATATAGGGATAACTTTTGTCGTCGCGGAGCACGATGTTGTAACGGGGCCGCGCGTGTTTGATGAGATTGCTTTCGAGCAGAAAGGCGTCGACCTCGGATGGCGTGACGGTGAAATCGATTGCTGTCACCTGTTCCAGCATTTTCCGGGTCTTGATCCCCGCATGCGCGGAATCCAGATAGCTTTTGAGACGCTGGCGCAGGCTCTTGGCCTTACCCACGTAAAGGAGAACGCCCAGCTGACCGTACATCCGGTAAACCCCGGGGGTTTCCGGAGCACCGGCAATCATTTCACGCAACGAGGACGGGCGGCTCTCCCCCTGAGCGGTCCCGGCAGTGTGGAGGCTCCATTCACTCATAGAACAAGCAGGCTGAACCCCGTTCGGGATCCACGTGCAAGACGCGATGATGATTGGTATCTGCCACAAAAATCCCCCACGGCGTGGCCAGAATTCCCTCCGGCTCATTCAGCGACTCATCCAAAGGCAGGCTGCGGATTTTCCCCTTCTCCAAATCCAGAATCTTGATCTTCGAGTTATAGGAATCTGCAATCCAGAGCTCGGTGCCGACCTCGGTCACGGCCAGGGGATGCTGCAGGCGAGCCGTCCGGGAACCCCCATTCCGATCACCAAAGTCAAAAAGTCCATGTCCGACCAGAGTGGTCACCTCTCGGCGTTCCATCTCCAGACACCGAATCGCCGAGCTCTCCGAGTCGGCCACATACAGTCGGGTGTGAGCACCGTCTCCAAGACCCGAGGGTTGGGCAAATGCGGCCTCTTCATAGGAACCATCCACCAAGGCTTCCAGCCCCGTCCCGGCCAGAACCCCGCCGGATCCATGCCCGGGATCGTAACTCCAGATCTGGTGGGATCCTGCCATCGCCAGGTAAAGCACCTGATTCCGAATCGTAAGGTCCCACGGCGAGTTGAGACGTGTTCCAGAGGGTAGCGGGTGGGAGTCGCCGGGCCTCTGCCGGTCCCGCGCCTGGACGCCGTCGCCCAAGATGGTTCGAACCGTCCGCCCTGGGAGGTCGAGGATCCGCAAGGCATGATTGCCCGTATCCGCAACCCAAATCGTCTGCCGATTTACGGTAAGCCCACGCGGTTCATTGAAACAGGCCGAATCTCTCATTCCATCAGAAAAACCCGCCAGGCCACTCCCCCATCGGCCAGTCTCGTTTCCTGACCTATCGACCGAGACAAGCTGATGATGTCCAGTGTCGGCAATCCACAGGCAATCCCAGCCCCAGGCCAGTTTGGTAGGGAAACACAGATGAGGCCCGGTCTCCGGCCGGGCTTCCGGAAACGAGAACTCCCGAGTCCGGTTCTCCTTGGCTTCACTCAGAAGTCGGTCGATGGCAGACGCCAGGATGCTACGCTGTCCCTCACCGGATGTGGCAAATGCCACGCGGCCCTGATGGTCAAGAAGCACCAGAGTCGGCCACGCATGGATGCCGTAAGCCTGCCACAGATGCATGGAAGCATCGTGCAAAACAGGGTGTCGGATATCATGACGCTGGATCGCCAATTTCACCTGCTCATCCTTCTTTTCCTGGGTGAACTTGGGCGAGTGAATCCCGATGACCAAGAGACGGTCTCCGTACTGGGCTTCGAGAAAACGGAGGTCAGGCAGGACGTGCAGGCAGTTGATGCAGCAGTAGGTCCAGAAATCGAGAAGCACAACCCGTCCCCGGCAATCCTCCAGGCGGATGGGGTCCGCCACGTTGAACCAGACGCCGTCCGTCGGGAAAGCGGGGGCTCGGGTTCGCTCCTCCAGAAAGGGCATGTCAACGGGCCGGTGGGGGTTCGGTGCCGGATTCATCCGGGATGAGTCCGTGATTCCAGGCTTCACGCAGAAGCTCGACGGATGTCCGGACACCGAGTTTTTCATAAATCCGGTGCCGGTAGGTACGAACCGTCGCTGGACTGAGATGCAGGAGATTGCCGATATCTTTGGCATTGCGTCCCTGGCAGGTCAGGGTGAGGATCTCCGTTTCACGAGAACTCAGGCTGGGTGTCGGATTCCCGGAGGGATCGGCGACCGCATGGGAGAGGGCATACTCTTGTGCCACATCCCGGCTGATATAACGTTTCCCCAAACGAACGGCCAAAACCGCCTCCACTACCTCGTCTGACGCGCAATCCTTGCTGAGATATCCCTCAGCGCCCGCAGCAAACAGGTGACTGGGGTAGGGTTCCTGACCGGAAACAGAAAGCGCAATCACCGCAGGAGGATTTTCCAACGTACGGAGCCTTCGGGTTGCCTCGAGGCCCCCCATGCCCGGCATGTGGATGTCCATCAGCACCACATCGGGCCGGAGCTGTTTCGCAAGAACCAGGCCCTCCTCTCCCGTTGCAGCCTCTCCCACGACTTCGATTTCGGCGCACTCGCCCAGAATCCGGCGGACACCCGCCCGAATGAGCTGTTGATCATCAATTAGAAGGACGCGGGTTGGAATCATGGGGCACTCACACCAGCCAGCCTCTACCTTACCCGAGCTTTTCTTCACCGTCCATATAGAGGCTGACCGCCTCCCCCAGACCCCGGGTCCCCACGGGATGGATCGGGAACCCCGTCTCTGATTGGCTGATCACTAGAGAGGAAGCATCCGCCTCTCTCAAGGCACGGGCGCCGTGGATCAAATCCGGTGTCCAGAAACCATGGGCAAGGGCACCCTGGATTCCTCGCATCAGGCGGTCCGCCGCTTCGTTCCAGCCGATGTACCGTAACAGCATCTCGGCTGAGAGCATGAGCGAGCACGGGTTGGCTGTATCGGTACCGGCCAGATCGGGTGCCGTACCATGGGTCGCCTCAAAAACCGCGATTCCATCTCCGATATTTGCACCCGGAGCTATTCCGATTCCACCAACCTGAGCGGCGAGTGCATCCGATAGATAGTCTCCATTGAGATTAAGGGTTGCGATCACGTCGTACTGTGCCGGATTCAAAAGTGCTTGCTGAAAGAAATTGTCTGCAATCAGATCTTGGAGATGAACGGGCGAGCCCCCCCCCGGATGAGGAATCCAGAGCCCCCGGGTTCCCGGACGCGGCGTTGCCCCAAATTCTCGCGTCGCGAGATCGTATCCCCAGCGGCAGAATCCACCTTCCGTATACTTCATGATGTTGCCCTTATGCACCAGGGTCACCGACCGTCGTCCTTGTAGGACGGCTTCCCGGATCGCCTTCCGGATGAGCCGCTCTGATCCCTCCCGGGAAACGGGCTTGAGACCAAGGGCGAGGCTCCCCGCAAACTGGGGTCTCGGAACCCCCATGTTTTTTTCAATGAAATCCAGGAGTTTACTGACCGAATCACTTCCCGCAGGCCATTCGATTCCGGTATAGAGATCTTCTGTATTTTCCCGGAACACGATCATGTTGACAGATTCCGGATGGCGCATCGGGGTCGTCACACCAGAAAAATACCGGATGGGTCTCACGCAGGCATAGAGATCGAGTACCTGCCGGATGGTGACATTGAGGGACCGCCAGCCCTCCCCCACTGGGGTCGCCAACGGCCCCTTGATCGAAACGACCTCATCCCGCAAGGTTTCGAGTGTCGAGTCGGGCAGTGACTGGCCAGCTGGATCCTGACGGCGGGCCTGTTCACCCGCCAACACCTCGTGCCAGACCAGTCGGCGGGAGTTTCCATAAGCCCCAGAGACCGCCTCATCAACCGTTTTGCGGCAGACCGGTCCGATATCAGGCCCAATCCCATCGCCTTCGATGAATGGAATACGTGGCATCGCAGGGACCTGGAGGCTCCCTCCCGGCAGCACACGGATTTTTTCTCCAATCAAGCTTGGGTGCATGACAGCATCCTGTTTCATGGTAGCGGGGCTTCGACTTTCCCATAAATTTTACCTGATGGCCGGTCTGGGAGTATTCATCCGGCTCCTGATCCGAATTTCTCATCAATCTTTTCAAATGAGACAGGACTCATGGGTCCGGAAACGAGGGATCCCCACGGTGGAGGGTACCGGTGTATTCCGATGCTCAAATGAAGCAAGCCTCATGGGCAATCATGAGCGGGTATTTTCTTCTGTTTTCGGACTGCAGTTTGATCGGTGGAGAACATCGGTAACAAAATAGTCTGGGGACATAGGTTACACGTTTTAGTCTGCCATATTCGTCCCCGATGCGCATGTGCCGCTCGTGCAGCCTTTCCAGCTTGAGCGGTCCGAAGTAGGTGTTCCAGATAGCAGCGGCGCACTTACAGGAAGGACTGAACGATTTCCTCGGGCATCGCGTTCGGTAAATGCGCGGGGTGGCGGGATCGCGCCTCCAATCCGGCCGGACCTTGGCGCAGGAAATCGGCAATGAATTGGGTTCGCTAGTCCCTGGGTGCCGTGGGGCTCCATGGCATGGGCACCTCCTTCGGTGTCCGTCAGTGTAATACAACTGTTACCCATGTCTCCGTACGAATGTATTACCTATGTGTCTGGACCGTACCGTTCCTGTCTCTAACCCCCGGTTCGTTTTTCAGTTGGCAGTTGGGGATTTGTTCGTCGCTAGGTAGGAGTAGAACACGGGAACCACATAAAGCGAGAACAAGGCTCCAATGGCCAAGCCAGCCGCGATGACCAGCCCCATGTCGAAACGGCTGACCGCCCCGGGACCCACTGCGAGAATCAGAGGCACCGCACCGAAAACCATCGCTCCCGTGGTCATGAGGATTGGACGCAAGCGGATACTCGAAGCCTGGACAACCGCCCGGATGCGATCGAGTCCCTCGTCTTCCTGGATCGTATTGGCGAACTGAACAATCAGGATGCCTTGTTTCGTGATCAGTCCGATCAGGGTAACCAGTCCCACTTCCGTATAGATGTTGATCGTGGCCGCCCCGTAGTACATGAAAACAAGTGCACCTGAGATCGCCATGGGGACCGTGATCATGACAATCAATGGATCCCGGAAGCTCTCGAACTGCATAGCCAACAAGAGGTAAACCAAGATCACGGCCAGGAGAAAAGTGATCAGAAAGGTATTGCCTTGCTGCATGAACTGGCGGGACAGCCCGGCATAACCGTAGCTGAACCCCCGGGGCAAGATCTGGTGGGCCAAGTTGCGGAGATCGGACAAGGCCTGGCCCAAGGTCACCCCCGGCGCCATGACCCCTTCCACGGTGGCAGAGTTCAACTGTTGGAACTGTGGTAAAAACTCCGGTTGAGTCACCGCATGCACGGAAACCACTGTGGACAGTGGGATCAAGGCTCCTGTTCCCGTCGGAATATAGTAGCGTCCCAACATCTGAGGGTAGGCTCGGTAGCGATCAGGCACCTGGGGGATCACCTTATAGCTCCGTCCACCCAGATCGAACCGGTTGACGTAGTTGCCACTGAGCAACGGGCTCAGGTTGTCACTCAGCTCCGCCATGGTGATTCCCATGCTGGCCGCCAGATTGCGGTGGATTTTCAGCCGGACCTGCGGGTTGTCGTAACGGAGATCTTTGGTCAGGAACAGGAACTCATGGCTTTGCATGGCCCGTCCGATCATTTCTGAGGCCAAATGATCCAGCGTGAGGTAGGAGCCGCTCGTAGTCAGGACGAACTGGACCGGAAAACCGGTTGGCGAACCGGGCAGGGTGGGCTTCTGGAAGGCCGCCGCTTGAACACCCGTCAGCTGGTTGAGTTTTGCCTGCAAAGGAGCCAAGAGCTGCATTTGTGTTTTAGAGCGGTCTTTCCAACTGACCAGTTTCATGCCATTGATGCTGGCGTTGTTGCCGGCTCCTCCGGTCAAGGAAACGCCATTGATCTGGAAAACCTGCTTGGTTTCGGGGAATGACTGGAAAACGGAGCGAATCTGGGCAGCGTAGTGATTGAGATACTTGAGGGTTGCGGTCGGTGGTGCTGTCGCCGAGACCAAAAGCAGGCCCTGGTCCTCTGTCGGAGCCAGTTCAGAGGGAATATTCAGGAAAAAAACGGGAATCGAGACCAAAATGGCAACAATCACGACGAGCAAGGCCGTCCGGTACTCGATCACGGTCTCCAGAGACCGGACATAAGACTTCCGGATCCGATCAAAAGTCGTATCTGTCCAGTGGGCAAATCCATGGCTTTTCGCGGGACGCAAGACTTTTGAAGACAGGACCGGGGACAGGGTCAGGGCCACCAGAGCCGAGACGGCCACCGCAAAAACCAGAGTAAAGGCAAACTGCGAAAACAGGGCACCGGTGAGCCCTCCGGTCAATCCAATGGGCGCGAACACAGCCGCCAACGTCGTGGCCATGACGATGATCGGGGCAGCCAGTTCTCGTGCCCCGTGAATGGCCGCATCCCGGGCCGATTGGCCCGATTCCATCAGCCGATGGATATTTTCAACGACAATAATGGCGTCATCGACCACGAGACCAATGGCCAGCACAACGGCCAGGAGGGTCAGCAGATTGACCGAATATCCGACAATCGACATGAAGATACCGGCACCGATAACCGAAAGTGGGATCGCCACTGCGGGAATCGTCAGCGAGCGGAGGGATCCCAGAAACAGGAAGATCACGACCACCACGATGGCCAGGGTGATGGCAATCGTGATCATCACCTCGTGAATCGATTCGACGATAAAACGGCTGCCGTCGTAGGGAATGGCCACATGAATCCCAGGTGGCAGGTTCCGACGCATGCGCGCGAAAGCCAGGTGGACCCCATGTGCGACAGTCAGACTGTTGGCACCTGGAGTCGGGAAAACACCGATGAAAACGGCCGGGGTTCCGTTGTAATAAACCGCCTGGTTATAGTTCTGGGCGCCGAGGGTTACCCGTGCCACATCGGACAGGTGAATCAATGTGTTGCCCACTTGTGCGACGACCAGTCGCTTAAATGCATTGACGTTATTGATCGAGGTTTCCGCGCTGATGGTTTGTGCGACGCCACCCGACTTGGTTCGTCCGACTGTGCTGATGAAATTGTTTGCAGCCAGGGCAGCCGAGACCATGGCTGGCGTGATACCGAGTGACGTCATGCGGTTCGGATTCAGCCAGGCCCGCAGCACATAACTATTTCCGCTTGGCCCAGTTCCGGCTGGAACGATTTGTGCTTCACCGACGCCGGGTACCCCTTGGATCATCGGCTGGGCCACACGCAGGACATAATCGTTGACTTCCTGTTGGTTCAGGGTCCGGCTATAAAAGGAGAGATAGATCAGGGCCGTCTGGTCACCCACCGTCTCGTTGATGACGGGAGCCAGGGTACCCGGAGGCAGCTGGTTCTGGACCTGCTGAACCTTGGACAGGATCTGGGCCACTGCCGCATTGGGGTTATAGTTGAGCTTCATGTAGACCGTTTCGGTCGAGAGCCCCTCTGCACTGACCGCAGTCATGTAATCGATGCCGGGCGCCTGAGCAACCGCCTGTTCCAGTCGTGCCGTCACGAAGCCCTGGACCGTGCGGGGATCGGCACCGGGATAAGCCGTCGTCACGGTGATGAGCGTACTCGTCACCGGGGGATACTCCTCGATCGTCATCGAGGTCCATGCCCGTAACCCGAGGATCAGAACAATCAGATTGAGGGCCGTCGCGAGAACCGGGCGGCGAATAAACAGATCGGTAAATCGCACAGCGGTCTCCGTGTCAGTGCGACGTCGCCGGGTGGAGGATGACCGGCATGCCGCTTCTCAGCTTGACTTGGCCCGCCACGACAACCTGTTCCCCCAGCTTGAGGCCGCTTATGATCGGTGTCCAGATTCCCCGGGTCGAGCCGACCCGGACCGAGGTCGCAATCGCGACCGGCAACTCATGTCCCCCAGGAAACTTGCGGTGATGGATGACGTAGACATAGTCGCCAAATGTGCTGTAGGTGAGCGCCTCGCGCGGGACCACGATCAACATCCGGGGTTTTCCCAGGTGAACCGTGACTTCCCCAAACATGCCGGGACGCAAAAGATCGTGGGGGTTCGGGAGGGTGGCATCCACCGTGACATTGCGGGTGGCTGGGTTGACCCGTGAGCTTAAAGCAAGGACCCGAGCCTGAAAAATCCGGTCCGGGTACGCATCGACCGACAGTCGGACGGGTTGACCCGGATGAAGCAGTGGCATCCGGTTTTGGGGGACCGTAAACTGAACTCGCAGCGGATTCCAGGCATTGAGCGCTGCGATCGGGGTCCCGGGTGTCAGGTACTGCCCCACACTGACGTCCCGGACACCGATCCAGCCTGAAAACGGAGCACGGAAAGCCAGTTTTCGCAAGGTTGCTTCGTCATTGGCCACGGCCGCTCGTGCACTATTCCGGTTGGCCATCGCGGTATCCAAAACCGAGCGACTGGCGGCTTTGGCTTCATACAGTCGCTGATCCCGTCGATAGTTTACGTCGGCCAGCTCCAGGGCCGCCCGGTCGCTGGCCAGCTGTGCCAGCTGGTTTGAGTTGTCGATTTCCACCAACAACTGATCCCGGTGCACATACTCCCCAGAATGAAAATCAATCGCGGTGATCTCTCCCGAGAGCTGGGGGGTGAGCTCTACCCCGGAAACCGCAGTGATATCAGCCACAGCATGGAATTGGGTCTGCCAAGACATGGAGCGAACCGGAGATACGGTCACACTGACTTGCATGGGTCCGCGATGGGCCATGGCCTGGTACTGCTCATAGCCCAGCCAGAACTTGATCCCAAAAAGCAGGCCCAATGCCACCAAGACCGCGATCGCTGTGCGCAGGAGAATCCGGTTTTTTGACTTGATCATGGCGTATCTCGAGGAACGGGTTGATGATTGAGGGATGAAGCGGGAGATGAGCTTCCAGGCAGGCGGCCACCGCCCAAGGCGACATACAGCGCGACGGTATCGGTATACCGTTGGAGATGGGCGCGGATTTCAGCAATTCGGGCCTGTTCCAGTTGGGTTTCCGTGGTCAGAACACTGAGGTAATCCACCGCACCTTCGACATATTCCACATGAACCAAGGCAAAAGCCCGTCGTGCAGCCTGGAGCGCACGGCGATCAGCACCATATGTGGTGGAGTCGTGTTCAATCGCACGCAAGACATTGGCCACCTGCCCGAAGGCATCGAGAACAGTCGATTCGTAGTTGGCAAAAAGGGAACGGTAGGAAGCTTCGGCTTCATCTTTCTCGGCAACCAGGGTCCCCCCCTCGAAGATCGGTAGCGTGAGCGCAGCGGCGATGTTCCAGATCCGGCTGGCTGATAGGAAAAGCTCGGACCAGTGGTTGCTTTCCACTCCTGCGCTTCCAGTCAGTTCGATGAGCGGGTACATCCGGGCCACCGCCTGACCGACTTGTGCATTGGCCGCCACCAGCTGGGCCTCGGCAGCACGGATGTCAGGTCGGGTCAGAATCAACCGGGAAGGCAGTACGAGGGGCAAGTGTCGGGGAAGGCGAATTCCGCGAAAACCGGTATTCGGAAGATGGGCCAGCTGGGCGGGAAAGCGACCGAGATAAATGGCCAAGAGATGGGACTCGTCCGCACGGTCGATTTCCAATGGCGGGAGCACCGCCTCGGCACTCGCCAAGGTGCTTTTCTGGTTTTCGACATCAAGCAAAGAATCGGCACCCAGCCGGTAGCTTTTTTCAACGAGGGTTAAAAGCTCATGTTGATCTGAGATGCTTCTCTCTTGGGCCTGGATTTCCCGGTTCAGGGCAACCCAGTTGAAAACGGTGTCGAGGACATCTCCCTCAAGCGTCAGTCGAGCCGCATCCAGTTCATCGCGAGCCACAGCTTCCTGGGCCCTGGCCTGGTTGGTCAGGAGACGATTGAGTCCAAAGATATCCGGGTAATAACTGACGGATACCCCGCCGTTGTACAGGTTGAACAGGGGGGGGCTGAAAACCCCGCCGGACGTCGCACCTGAACTACGGTTCCTTTCACCGCTCAGTCCCAGAGAAATCTGGGGAAAGAAAATACCTTGGTCAGCCCGCAGGGCATAATGCGCTTCCAGGAGGATAGCCGTCGCAGAATGCAGTCCGGGATTGTTCGCCAGGGCTTCCCGGACCCAGGCATTCAAATCATTATTTCTGAACTGGTGCCACCAACGGGATCCCACCGCTTTCCCGTGGATAAAGGTTTGACGAGCAATCCCGGGGTAGCGATGGCTTCCGGAGATGGCACTCGAGGCGGTATAACGGTTTACGGGAGGCGGTGCTGGCCGCTGGAATCGGGGCCCGATCGTGCAACCCGACAAGAGCAGGAGTCCCCCTCCTCCGAAAATCCAGCCAAATGAACGCGTTCGCGACATCTCATTCAACCTTCTTTCCTGGAAGCAGAAGCGGTTGCCGGACGTGTAGCCCGTATCACCAGATTCACCGCGTGATCGATATAACGCTCGCGTTCATCCGGTGTCATTTCCGGCTTGATGCCAAGTTCGGCTTTCATCAGGCACGAAGCAAGCATGCCCACGAACTGATCTGCTAAAAGTGGGGGATTCTCCACGACCAGAAAACCCTCGTGATCCTGCTTAGCCAGATACTCCGCGAGTAGCTCCCGCAAGAACGCTGGACCGGAACGGTAATAGATCTGGCCCAACTCCGGGAACTGGGCAATTTCGGCCAAGAGCACCCGTCGCAGCGCCAGTTTTTCCGGCTGAAGGGCCATTTCCAGAAATTGCCGCCCCATGCACCGCAGAACCTGCTCTGGATCTTCAGATCCGGCACCCACGCGTAAAACCTCGAGGAGTTCCTGACAGCCGGTTCTGACCATGGATGCAAACAGTTCTTCCTTGGAACCAAAATGGTTGTAGACCGTTTGCTTGGAAACCCCCGCAGCGATTGCAATGGCGTCCATGGTGGCGCTGCCGAAACCCAGCTCAAGAAAGACGCGCCGTGCAGCTCCCAGAATGAGGGCTTCCCGTTCATGGGCGCTGGACCTTCTGCTGCACTCCGGGTTCACTGAAGGAAGAGTCATTGCACGGAACGTTTTGATCGGATAAAAGACTAGACGGTCTAGTCTAATCTTGAGATGAATAAAACACAAGCGGCAGGTATTCCTGCCCTGAAAACCTAAGGGCGGTGGGTAGAATGGCTAGAGCAGGGCTACAACCAGAAAAAGGATCCCCACCACGGAGACCAGCCAGAGCAAAGTACGCAGGATCGGGATCCCGAAGGCGTAGGTGGGTACGTAAAACAGCCGGGCCCAGAAATAAAGCTCACTCCCGAGAATAGTCAGTGCATTGGTTTTCCCAATCGCGATCACGGCGAGCAGGCAGGCGGCAAACAAGGGGAAGGTTTCGAGAAAATTGCGCAGGGCACGATCCAGTCGCCCCCAAACCCCTGCTACGGGAGGGTAGAGAGCATCCCTCGGGCCCAATGCCCAGCGCAATCCACGATCAGAAACGGGGCCCAGCGTGGGAAGCACGATTTGCAACAATCCCAGCAGGACCGACAAACCCAACATCAAAACCTCAGTTTTCATCATGTTCTCCCCGATCTCTCGAATCTAAGGTGGAGTTGAGGTCGCCTGACCCCACCCGGTGATCTGAGAGTCGTCCGCGAAGCAGCGGATCGTCAGCTCCTCGTTCGAGTGGGTGCTTGGAATCGTAGATAAAGACTGGCAGAATTACAAGTGCGCCACGGCAGTCGGGCAAGACCCGCAAGCCGGATTCCTGACCGGGACTCTTAAATGGCCGGCATGGCCGTGGCGGAGGCCTGTCGGCTGCCACATTGGAGTTGAAGCCATGAAGAACGTACTCGTCTTGGGAGCAGGGAAAATCGGTACGCTACTCGGGGGGCTTCTGGCCCGCACCGGAGACTATCAAATCCACCTCGCCGACCAGGATGAACAAGCCGTTCGTCGGGCTGCAGCCACCTTCCCGGGATCTCCCATCCATCCCCTGGTCCTGGATGCCTCCCAGGCCAAGCCGCTGGTTGAAACTGCGGCCCGACTCAAGGTGGACGCCCTGGTTTCGAGTCTTCCTTTCTACTGCAATGTCAACGTGGCACAAACGGCCCGTCATCTCAACTGTCACTACTTTGACCTCACCGAAGATGTTTCCGTTACCGACGCGGTCACGGAAATCAGCCAGGGTGCCGCCTCGGCTTTTGTGCCTCAGTGTGGCCTGGCCCCAGGTTTCATCAGCATCGTGGCCCATGACCTCATGACCCATTTCGACCGGCTCGAAGAGGCTAAGTTGCGGGTCGGAGCCCTACCTCAGTTTCCTTCCAATTCGCTGAAATACGCCCTGACGTGGTCATCCGATGGTCTGATCAACGAGTATGGAAATAGCTGCCGCGGCATTCTCGAGGGCAGAGAGAGCGACCTGCTTCCCCTGGAAGGCCTCGAAAGTATCGAACTCGAGGGACGGCGCTACGAGGCATTTAACACCTCGGGCGGACTGGGATCCCTCTCGCTGACCTACCGCAACAAAATCAATGCACTGACCTATAAAACAATCCGCTATCCAGGACATTGCGAACTGGTCCGGTTTCTCATGAACGATCTCGGACTGAACCGAGACCGCGCGACACTCAAGTCAATTCTCGAAAAAGCAATCCCCAGAACCGAACAGGATGTTGTCCTTATTTACGTCAATGTCACGGGCTACCGCGGGAATGCTTTCTATGAGGAAACCTATGTGAATTCAGTTTATCCGGATCGCGTGGGCGAACAGCTCTGGTCCGCGATCCAGATCACGACTGCAGCTGGCATTTGTGCAGTCATTGATCTGGTTTTCGCTTCAAATAGCCGAGGACTGATCCTCCAGGAACAATTTTCGCTCGACGAATTTTTGAACAACCGGTTTGGTGCCTACTACCGCCAGGGCCGGAAATCCACCGTGCACAGCTGAATCCTTTCACCAGACCCTGAGGCCCCTTTATGGATCCGCTCGTCCACCCGATTTTCTCCGAGCTCCATCTTTCACAGGAACTGCCCCTGACCGGCACCTTCGCGAGCCTCAGCGGGTGGTTGCCTGGCCCCGGTTCTACGATCCTCCCTGTTCATAATCCTTCCACCGGAAAGGTCATTGCACAGGTTCGACCCACTGATCCCGTGGATTATGAACGTATTTTGAAAGAAAGCCAGGCCACCGGGGTTGCTTGGCGGTCCATTCCGCCCCCGCGCCGAGGACAGGCCATCCGCCTGATCGGAGAGGCCCTGCGCACTCATCGGGAGGCCCTCGGCAGCCTGGTCAGCCTGGAAGTGGGCAAGATCAAAGCCGAAGGAATCGGCGAAGTCCAGGAAATGATCGACATGGCTGACTTCGCACTGGGACAGTCACGCATGCTCTATGGTCGAACCATGGTTTCCGAGCGACCAGAACACCGTATGCTGGAGCAGTGGCACCCACTGGGCATCGTGGGGATCGTCACCGCATTCAACTTCCCCGTAGCCGTCTATGCCTGGAACGCATTTCTCGCGGCAATCTGCGGCAATACCGTGATCTGGAAACCTTCTCCGAAAGGCATGCTTTCGGCGATTGCCGTACAAAAGATCGTGAGTGAAGTCCTCGCGCAAAACCAGTTTCCCCAGTTCTCCAGCCTGATCATCGACCACGAGAATCGACTGGCCGAATCGTTTTATACGGACCCACGCCTCGGACTTCTGTCCTTTACCGGTTCCACAGCGATCGGTCGCAAGGTTTCCGAAATCCGTGCTCGCCAACTCGGACGCACACTGCTTGAGCTCGGCGGAAACAATGCCGTGATCGTGGATGAAACCGCAGATCTCGATCTTGCGGTGCCCTCGATCGTGTTTGGTGCGGTCGGTACCGCCGGTCAACGCTGCACGACGACGAGGCGTCTGATCGTCGAAGAAACCATCGCCCCGCGCCTCCTCGACCGACTGGTTTCTGCTTACCGCCAAGTGCGAGTCGGCCATCCGCTCGATCCCGCGACCTTAATGGGCCCCTTGATCGATGGCCAAGCCGTAAACCGGTACCTTGAAGCGATCCAGGAACTAAAGCGCCTCGGTGCTTCCATTCTGTTTGGCGGGCAAAGGATTGAAGGCCCGGGCCATTTTGTTGAACCCGCTCTCGTGCAGGCTTCACCGGCGTGGCCCCTCGTCCACCATGAAACCTTCGCTCCCATCCTCTATGTTCTGACTTTTCGCCAGTTCGAAGAGGCCATCCAAATTCATAACGCCGTTCCCCAAGGATTGTCGTCGGCCCTGTTCACGACCAACCTCCGCCGTGCGGAAGGGTTCCTGTCGGCGCAAGGCAGCGACTGCGGGATTGCCAATATCAACATCGGCACCTCAGGCGCCGAAATCGGGGGCGCCTTTGGTGGAGAAAAAGAAACGGGAGGGGGTCGCGAGGCCGGTTCTGATGCCTGGAAAAACTACATGAGACGCCAGACCAACACCATCAACTGGGGCCGGGAACTGCCCCTGGCGCAAGGGATCCGGTTCCAGCTGGACGGGGATCTGCCGAACCGATGATGCTGAACCCGTTATATCTCCTCGCTATTCTTCAAGGCTTGACCGAGCTCTTTCCGGTCTCCAGTCTGGGACACAGTATCCTGGTTCCAGCCCTACTCCACCTCCAGGTCAACCGTGCTGCTCCTTGGTTTCTCCCCTTCATCGTCGTTCTCCATGTCGGTACGGCAACGGCCCTCCTGCTTTATTTCTGGAAAGATTGGTGGAGCATCCTGAAAAGCCTGATCCGGACTCGAGGTCGGCCTTTCGAGCCGGAAACACGACTGTTTTGGCGTCTCGTGATCGGCACCGTTCCTGCCGGTCTACTGGGTTTGGCACTGGAAAGATGGGTCCGTAGCCTGTTCGCGGGGTTTACGGTCGCAGCGGTTTTTCTGATCGTCAATGGCCTCGCCCTCTGGCTGGGGGACCGGTTGAAAGCTCGAACTGCAAAGCAGGGACTGGATGAGCTGACCCTGAAACAGGCCCTGCTGATCGGTCTGGCTCAGGCGACGGCACTGCTCCCTGGAATCTCCCGGTCAGGCGCCACTCTGGTCTCCGGGCTCGCGACCGGACTGAACTACGAGGCGTCCGCCCGGTTCTCGTTCCTGCTCGCGACCCCAATTATCGGGGCCGCGGGACTGCTTGAAATCCCGAAGCTCTTTCTCGACCATACCGGGGCTGGTCCCCTGCTCGGCAGTATCCTGCTGGCCGGCCTCCTGGCCGGTGCCTGTGCTTGGTTTAGCAGCTGGTTCCTCATGCGCTATTTCCGAAAACGAGAGGTCACCGCACTTCGTCCCTTCGCCATCTACTGCATGTTAGCTGGGCTGGCCGCCTTGGCACTCCACGGGCTCCCCCTGCAGTAGCCGAAGATGGATTTCCGGCGAAACCTTTTGCGGATTCGTGCCCGCCGTCGGAGCTGTTTTCAGAACATCCGCGACCCGAGGGCACGAAACCCTGGCCTGGCAAGTCAGGGGGCCACGTACGAAATCGAGAACCCTCCCCGGCCCACATAAATTCCCGCCGTAATACTCATCAAAGCCAAAGAAGTCGCGACCTTGTTCTGGTGAGCAAAGGCAACAAACTCCTGGTAGTGGGGCTCACGCTTGATTTCCTCGAGATCACCACCGTAGCTCATGCAGACCATCTTGACAGGAAGACCTTGCACGATGTCCGCCCGGATCTTCTGGAAAAGCCACTCAAGCCCTCCCTCGAATTTTCTGACCTTGGCTACAATTTCGGTCTCTCCCCGGACCATCTGGATCACGGGTTTCATATTGAGGAGGTTGCCGACCTGAAAGGTCAACCAGCTCACACTTTCTTCACCCCGCATCCGGGCCCGATTATGGACGTAATAGACGTCCTGGGGAAGCAGATAGGTTCTGACCTTGGGCTCCATGATCTCGAGCTGGCGCCGGATGGCATCGAATCCCTGGCGGCCCACATCCCGAAGGCGCAGGGCCTCAAAGACCATCGTGGCCTGACCCGTAAACAAGGTATGCGTATCAAACACGCGCATCAGAAAGGGCTCCGTAATGCCGGCGGCAGCCCGGATCTTCTTGTATTCCCGGAGGACGGTATAGGATGCTTCGCTGGTGTTCTTGTAAATCTCGCTACGGGAGGACGCCACAGTCAGAACCAGGATCCGGTCGTAGCGACTAACCCAATCCGTCAGGAAAAGATCGGCAATTTCCTTGGGTGGTAACGGTTTGGTCACCGCCCGGTGTTCATGGGAACCCAGATACATCCGGTAAAACCGCAAGGTTTGGGCTTCGTCCCGAACATCCGTGAACATCTGGGTACCGACATGCAGGCTGACCGGCAAAATTTCCACACGCCCGGACCCGATAAAATTCGAAGGCAGATCACAGGCCGCATCAGTTACGATCCCCACTCTCATATTGTTCTCCCGTTAGTAGCTAGGTGCCTTGACTCTCAATAAATCCGGGAAGACGAGAGTCGACAAAATGAGGGGCCTGGCAAACCAGGCCCCCTGTTTCTAGAAATAAAACAACGCGTTATCATCCTGCAGATGGATTCAGGAGACAGACAATCACGGTTTCATACGTGACCCGGAAAGCCTCTTTTTCATGATCAGGAAAGGCTTCCAGGTGGAAGCTTCACTATGTTCCACTTTGGCACCAAAAAAGTACTCCCACCCTCGTCTCAGCCTCAAGGTCAGACTCCGACGATGTTCGGGCCCCCTCATCCCGGACGGCCAGATTCCAGGTCCTCCCGTCAGGCTGTTCATGACGACTTGGAAGCTGATGGTATGGCGCCCGGGTGAAACCCAGTAGTCCTGCCGATTGGCATGCAAAGGCATCAACTGCCCATCAATCGTCAGGATCTTCACAGCATACCAGTGAGTACTGGCCGGCAGGCCGGTCGAAATAACGGCATGGGGCTGGGAAGGGCTCACCAAGGCCGATTGGGCAAAGGCCAAACCACTCCATCCCCAAAATCCGATCAGGGAGATCACAATCAACACGCGCTTCATCATGGGAACCTCCATCGGGCACACCTTCGCGTAAAGACCTTCACGCAGGGCCACCCGTTGCCAGTATAGACCCATCTCAAAGAATAATGAACTCTAGAACCAGCCACCCCACGGGCCGACCCCCTCCCCCCGCGAGACCCTAAATTACGGAAAGAAAATCGTCCATGAACCGGTCTGCCTCAATTTTCTGTCCGGTCAGGTACATGGCCAGGACCCGTCCTCCCATGACCTGTGGGGCAATCAAAATATCTGGTCGGACGCGCTTTAGGCGTGCCAGATTCTTCGAGTTATGGACCACGGCGACTGTTTTGACGGGCGGATCGAGTTCCTTGGCGGCCAGCACCACAAAGGCATTCTCAGAATCATCCTCGCTCAAAGCCAGCAAGGCCTTGGCATCACTGGCCTGCACATTTCGGAGCACCTCGAGATCCGTTGCATCGCCGACCACGATGTCTAATTTGGATTCACCCGCAATTTCGAAGGGCTCATTCACGATGAATGTAACCTTCTGCTTGCGCTGGTTGAGCTCTCGATAGGCATTCCGAGCAAGGGATGAATTCCCCGCGATCAGAAAATGGTTGCGACGAGGATGAATGACTCGGTTGGGCATGATCAGGGACTCCAGCCGGCGTTGCAGGACCGGAAGAATAATCGCACTGAGCGAGACGGTAAGGACCGTCAAGCCCAGCAGAATGACCGAACTGACAAATAGGCGGGCCTCAACCCCATGCGGGGTGATATCTCCGTAGCCGACCGTGGAGAGAGTCACAACCGAAAAATAAAGAGCAGTCAGCAGAGAATGCACGGGTGGAGTGAACTCACGGCCCAGGAGATAGGTGCCAAGAATGGAATAGCCAAACAGGAACACGAGCAAAATCGTGGCCAGGAGAGCCCCGCTCCCGAGACTGCTGCGGCGAAATCGCCGGTTGAGTTTGAGCAATGCCAAGACTGCAATGGCGATCCCTACGCTCAGCACCGGATCCAGCCACAGCGCTCCCAGTCGGGCGAGCCACGCAAGGCGCACGAAAAGCAGCATCAAGGTGAGGAACCAGATCAGCCGTGATCGCGAAAGAAGTCCGATGCCGAGCAGGATGAACGAAAGGGTCCAGAACAGGGAGTGCAACCAGGGATTAAAACCCGGTCCAGGCAGAGGGAAGCGAGCCAGGAGGACCGATCTCCAGAATCCATCGTCGACGCCACCCAACACCCCCAGTGTGATCACCCAGAGTGCAAGGATCCAGTGCAAGGTTCCCGAATCGCGGGTATCCCGAACCTGGCGAGACAGATGGCCCCACAGGGTCCGGAAACCGGTCATGACCCCGGCCCCGGGCCGCTCCGGGTCCCAGGGAGATCCTTTTCGGTCCGGCGGGGGTCGGTTGCCACAAAATGGATCATCTGCTGGGGATAGGGCAAATCAATCCCCCGTTTCTTGAATTCGCGGATTACCCCACTCGCGAGTTCATTCATGGCAAGAGAATAGTTCTGACGCCGGATCCAGACGGAAAACAGCAGGTCGAGGGTACTCGATCCGAATTTCGAAAACACAACGGTGGGCGCCGGTTCTTCCAAGCACAAAGAACTTTGCCGGGCCAGGTCGAGCAGCACGTCGCGCACCGCACCCAAATCGGAGTCGTACGCGACTCCAATGGACAGGTCCACCCGTCGGATCGGTAGCCGTGTAAGATTCGTGATCTCTCCTTTGATCAGGGTTTCGTTCGGAACTCGCACGTACAAGTTGTCATAGGTCCTGAGTTTGACCGACAGCAGGTCAATGGCCAGAACCTCTCCCGTCAGGCTGCCCACCTGGATAAAATCACCCATACTGAAAGAATGCTCCCCGAGAAGGAAAAGCCCGCTGATGATATTGGACAGTGCCGTCTGGCTGGCAAAGCCGATGCCCAAGGATAGAATACCAGCAGCGCCGAGCAAAACACCGACCCCAACACCCAGCTCGTCAAGCGCGATCAGGATGACCAGGACCATTGCTGAATAATGAAAAACCCGCCGCAGAATGCGGGCCCGTCGAGCGTCATACCGCGCGACGCACCAACGTTCTACGAGGCGAGCACTGATGACAGCAAAAAACGTGCCCACCAGCAGGATGACCACACTGCTGATGCCCCGAGCGACGGGCACATGGTCAATCCAGGTCGCTGGCAACACCATCACCCCGCTTCAGTCGAAAAGCCGGGTAAACGCCCGGGTCAGGATAGAACCATTGTCGACCTGCCGGGGAGAGGCCACGAGTCTGCCACGGACTGGCGGGATTCGTTCAACGGAAGCTTTCTGCCCATGACCCGTCCGGTGCCAGACGAGGGTATCCGTAATTAAACCTTCTTCTGCAAGATAGAGACCACAGGTCGGCAGCGGTAGATTCAGGCGCTCGATCCGGATGACTTGGGCTTCCTCGTTATGGATGATGACCGGAGTCTGGATCCGGAAATCGATCCACTCATCCCGGGTCAGGTAGGGATTCATCCGGGCTCGGGTCGTGGAGGCATAGGCCAAATCACCATTGAGCGTGTCGGGCCCGAACCAGGTTTCTGAAAACCGGAGAACCGGCAGATCGAGGTCCAGGGGAATGGACCGATCCTCCGTCCTGACCTCAAGACGACACCAGAGCGGACTCGAGATCCAGAGGGTCAGGCTTTCTGCGGGCGGAACCAGGAGCGGCATGACGGGCTTCGTCACGAGCGGCCGGTCTGCAAGCTGTGGGGCAAAGACCAGCGATCCGGGCGGATCGCGGAAGGGGTAACGGCAACGGGACCAGTGAGCCCAATCCGCCGACCCTGCGGTTTTCCGGCCCACCCGTGGCTGGGTCACACCGCCCATACGGTAGTTCCAGAAAAAATTCCATTCCGAGGGCAGTCGTTCAGCCACAAAATCCAGTTCACCCACCTCGAGCGTCAATGCATCTCCCAAAGCGACCCCGTAAGGGTTTTCCCACCAGTCAGACATCAGATCGTCCCGGTCGGGATTTCTCGTTCTCGAATCCGTTACCCGGCGAAGCCGCAAGTTGCCGCTTGATTTCCCGCCAGTGTGAATCCAGCTCGGCAGGGGACAAGTCGCCCAGTTCCCGACCTTCAAGGGCAACGGCATCTCGAAGTGCGTTAAATCGTTTGCGGAACTTGCCCGTGCTGGCTTCAAGTGCCCGATCCAACGGAATCCTGGCCCACCATGCATAGTGAATCAAAACGAACAAGAGATCTCCGAGTTCTTCCATCCGGGACGCCGGGGCGATCTCCCGGTCTGCGGCCTTGAGTTCTTCCAGTTCCTCAGTCAGTTTGTCGAGGATCCCCGAGCGGGTTTCCCAATCAAAGCCGGCCCGCGAAGCGGCTTCCTGGATCTTCCATGCCGTCTCCCATAGCGCACCGAAACCAGACTGGGCATCGGGTGATGAAAACAACAGGAAATCCTGGTCCAGGCCCGGAGATTTCATCTGCGAAGTGTAACCGGAGCAACCTGTGCCTGCTGATCGGCACCGGAGTTACTGCAGATCGCTGACAGCTGGACTCGGATCTTCGCTGTCGGGGCGAGTTGATCTTCAACCCAGAAAAAGCACTTTCCAAAACACATAATCACACGAAGCAAACCAGGTCCGTTTATTTTTTGGTTAGCGAGTCATCCTGTGCCACCGTCAGCAGCAAAGGATCCAGCAACCGGTCAAGCTCCTCTGCACCGAGACCACTCTGCTCTCGTGCCACCGCGATGATGGGTCGCCCGGTCCGATAGGCTTCTTTGGCAATTCGGGCTGCTTTTTCATAACCGATGATGGGATTAAGCGCCGTGACCAGAATCGGGTTCAGGGCGAGTTTCTCGCGCAGGCGTTCTTCGTGGACTTCAAAGTCGGCAATCGCAAAATCCGCAAGCAGCTGACTCGCACAGGCCAGGAGTGAAAGGCTGACCAAAATGTTCCGGGCTATGAGTGGCAGCATGACATTGAGTTCGAAGTTGCCCGACTGTCCCGCAATTGTCACCGCGACATCGTGTCCGATGACTTGGGCGGCGACCATCGCGACGGCTTCCGGAATGACGGGATTGACCTTCCCGGGCATGATGCTGCTTCCGGGCTGGAGGTCCCGAAGGTGAATCTCGGAAAGTCCGGTGAGGGGCCCGCTGTTCATCCAACGCAAATCATTCGCAATTTTCATGAGACTCACGGCCAGTGTCTTCAGTGCACCGGAACATTCAACCGCATCGTCCTGCCCGGCCATCGCCGCGAAGCGATTGTCGGCCGGGAGCAGTTCCAAGCCCGTGATTTCCCCGAGCGCCTGGATGGTTTGCTCCGCAAAACCCGGAGGCGCATTAATTCCGGTACCGACTGCAGTCCCGCCCAAGGCTAATTTCCGCAGTCGCAGTGCACAATCCTCAAAACGCTCCCGGTCATGGCGAATTTGTGCGGCCCACCCACTGAGTTCCTGTCCCAGCGTGACCGGCATGGCATCCATCAGGTGGGTTCTCCCGGTCTTGACGACTTTTCCCAGTTCCCGGCTTCGTTTTTCGATGGTTTCCTCAAGATGCACAAGGGCGGGCTCCAGTTCCTCGTGCCAGGCGAGAAGTACACTCAAATGTATGGCGGTGGGAACGACGTCATTGCTGCTCTGGCTCATATTGACATGGTCATTGGGATGAACGGGGGCACCCAGATGACGGGTCGCGAGGTGTGCCACCACCTCGTTCACGTTCATATTGGAGCTCGTGCCCGATCCCGTCTGGAAAACGTCGATGGGGAACTGGTCCCGGAACTGCCCTTCACCGATGACGGATGCGGCCTGCTCAATCGCCTCGGCCATCGAAGGCTCGAGTCGACCGAGGGCCCGATTGGCATGCGCCGATGCTTGCTTGATCAAGGCCAAGGCCCGGATAAATGAGAAAGGCATGCGCTCGCCGCTGATCGGAAAGTTTTGAACGGCCCGTTGCGTCTGAGCTCCCCACATGGCGTGGGCGGGGACCCGAAGCTCCCCCATGGTGTCTCGCTCGATCCGATCATCTTCCGGAGATTCCGGAATGGAAGGTTTCTTCATCGCTTCTCCCCTGCAGGACAGGCTGGGTTCAGTTATCATGCAAGAGCTTATTTTAACTCCGAAAACGCATGGACCTACCTGATCTCTGTTCCTTGTCCCCTTTGGACAGCCGGTACGCGGGGATCCTCTCCGACTTCGGGCAGGCCGTGGGCGAGTATGCCCTGTTCCAGAGGCGCACAGAGATCGAAATTCGTTGGCTGCTTTGGCTGGATCAAAGACTCCCGAATCGACTTTTCCCCGCGCTGTCGACCAAGGAGCGCGCCACCCTTGAAGCCCGGATCTCCGGTTTTGACTCGACCGCCGCCCTCCGCATCAAGTCCATCGAGTCATCCGTGCGGCACGATGTCAAGGCCGTTGAGCTTTTTCTCAGGGAATCCACGGCGGGAGAAACGTTCGGAGCAGCACTTGCACCGTTTTGGCATTTCGCCGCCACTTCGGAGGATATCAACAACCTGGCCTATGGCCTGATCTGGAAGGATGCACAGCAAAACTTCCTGGTTCCTGCCCTGAACGGGATTTTGGACTGGCTGGTGAAGGAATCCCGTCGCCACGCCCGTGCCCCCATGCTGTCACGGACCCATGGTCAACCGGCCTCCCCCACGACCCTCGGCAAGGAACTGGCCAATTTTGCCTGGCGCCTCGCAGACAGTCGGGATGCTTTGTCGGCCTTCCGATTCTGTGGCAAGTTCAACGGTGCAGTGGGCAATTACAACGCCCATCAGGCCGCTTTACCCGACGTCGACTGGGTGTCGCTCACGGCCGCGTTCGTCCGGTCCTTTGGACTGGATTTTCAGCCCATGACCACGCAGATCGAGCCTCATGATCGCCTTTCGGCCTGGCTGGATCTCCTCGCGCGGACCAATCGTATCCTGGTCGGCCTCTGCCGTGATTTCTGGGGCTACATTTCCTGGGGATATTTCGTTCAGCGGGTCATTCCGGGAGAAGTGGGTTCATCCACCATGCCGCACAAGGTCAATCCAATTGCCTTTGAAAATGCGGAAGGCAACCTGGGGGTCGCGAACGCCCTGCTCCGCCACCTGTCAGATAAACTCCCCGTTTCCCGCTTCCAGAGAGATCTCAGCGACTCGACAGCCCAACGGAGCCTGACCCCCGCATTGGGTCACACGCTCCTGGCTTGGCGCACTCTCCGCGAAGGTCTGTCCCGTCTCGACGCCGATGCCGAACGGATCCGGCAGGATCTCGTCGCTCATCCGGAAGTCATTGCCGAGGGCCTGCAAACTTTATTGAGGCTTCGGGGGGATCCCGACGCCTATGAACGACTCAAGTCGCTCACCCGCGGGCAATCCCTGGACGCCAACAGCCTGAAAACCTGGATTCAGGGCCTCGACCTGGATGCCCGAACCCGTCAATCCCTGGAACATCTCACCCCCGTCACCTATCTCGGGTTGGCGGCCGAGCTCGCCGAACGTTTTGATGAACTCAGAAACCAGGCGTCCGGACACGTCTGATCCGGGCCGACCTTACCGTGTTTACCGGGCCATCTGGCCCGAACACGAACCGGCGATCCGTTTCATCCGCCAACAGGTGTTTGTCTTGGAACAGCGGGTTCCCCCTGAACTCGAGTGGGATGGCAGTGATGCGCTCTGCCGGCACGTCCTGGTCGAGAACCACGCACACCGTCCGCTAGCCACGGGACGTCTGGATCCGCATGGAAAGATCGGAAGGATGGCTGTTCTGGAGGAGGCCCGACGATCCGGCGCAGGAAGCCTGGTCCTCAAGGCGCTCCTCGAGTGGGCGCGCGAGCTGTCTTACGAAAGCTGCACCCTCCATGCCCAGACCCACGCCCTTCCCTTTTATCACCGGCACGGGTTCGAGGAAGAGGGATTCCTGTTTTATGAAGCCGGCATCCCCCACCTCAAAATGAGCCGGTCGACCCAAACTCCCATCAACCTGGTAGTGGAAGGGCCGGACCGGATCGCGCGAGCCATCCGCCGCTTGCTCAGGATGACCCGGCAATGCCTGCGGATCGAGTCGCCGGATCATCTGCCCATCCGCGGGATCTGGCCGGACATCCTGGATGCTGCCCTGCGTTTCAGCAAGAACGGAAGCCCGACGCCAGACGCGGTCCGGATACTGGCACTGCCCGGCACCCTGGACAAGCCGGAAATGGCGAACTGGAAAGACCTGGCCCGACGGCTGCCCAGCCACGTTGCGATCCGTTGTCCCGGTCCCGATGACCCAGCGCATCCAGGAGCCTATGTCATGGGCGACTACCACCACTTGGTCCAGATTCCGGTGGCGGATGAAATCCGCGCTTATCTGCGGCTGGAGGATCCCCACCGGGCACTCCCTGAAACCCGTCGTTTCGATGAGCGCTGGGAACAATCTGACCCCCCGGTCGATCTTCAGGGGTGGGCGGGTTAGCTGGAAACCCTTTTGGGAAAAAGCAACAGGCACGAAAAGCCGGATACTCCACCTCCTCAAGAGTTTCCAGCTGGTAAGGATCACACCGGCCACCGGAAAACGGTCCTTGATGCGGTTCCATTGATGTGGTCCCGTTGCAGGCTTCCATCTCCCCATGTTAGGATTCCGCAACGGTAGTTCAACCGGTTATGGAATCCTAGAGGAGATCTGGTCATGAAATTCCTTCCCGCATCCCGTGTTTTTTCATCTCTGATCACTGTACTGGCCGTAGCCAGTCTGTCGCTCGTCGGTGCCATCAATGGGGCGTATGCCCAGGCCCCCACGAGTCTCGCCAAGCTGAGTCCGGTCCTGAAGGCGCTTTACCTCGGGAAAATCCCCTTCCAGCTTGGTCATACCAAGGTCCTGTCCCCGCCCCAGGCGATCCAAAACTTCATCCAGCCAAGCCCGGGAACCGCCACGAGTTGCACCTTCGATGCCCGCCCGCTTGGGTTTGTTGTGCCGATGGTCAACCACTGCGGTGACACGATGGTCTGGATTGTCCCGAAAACAAGGGGAAGCGTTCTGCCTTCAAGCCTCGAGGCCTTTGGCGCAGTGCACATCCAAACCGCTTCCTGGACCTCGATGATCCAAGCGTGGGTCCCGCTGAAGGCTCTGCCGACTCTGGCTGAACTCCCTGGAGTAGCCTTCATCCGCAATCCGATTTATGTCCATACCATGAACCTGCCCCGTCGCCTGGTCCCGCGCACGGTTCCGATCGGTGCCGGCGGCCAGACGCCGATCCAGGCCCTCGCCATGCAGTCGGCAGCCCTCAACAAGGCCGGCTATCTGGGCCAGGGAGTCAACGTGGGCGTGATTTCCGACGGTGCGTACTACTACCCCTACTATGCTTCGCAAGGTTTTCTGCCGAACAACGTTGGGTTCGTCTACCCACCTTCTGGAGACAATGGCGGTGACGAAGGCAGCTGGATGATGCAGATCGTCTATCAGGACGCACCGGATGCGGGCCTGAGTTTCTGTTCAGGCATCCAGAGTAGTTATGACATTCCCGGATGCGCACAAGACCTCATCACACAGTTCGGCGCGAATATCGTTTCGGATGATCTGGGAATCGTTCCAACTTTTTACTTCCCGATGCCGGATGCCATTGGATATGAAGCCTTGATGCAGCAGTATCCGAACGTGCTTTTCTTCACTGCTGCCGGAAACTGGGGTAACAGCGCAGGCGAAACGGGCTTTGGTGTCCAGGATGGTTTCTACCAGGCGGGATATGTACCCACGGCGGCCACGATCGGTGGCACATCCCAGACGGTCGAGAATTTCGGCAAGGCCGTGGGTCAGGCCTCGAACCCGTTTAACGACTTCCAGATTCCTCCGGGCTCTGGGGTTGAGTTGTTCATCGGCTGGAATGACAATCCGACAATTAATGCGACAACCGGAGTCTGTCCCACCACGAACAATGCATTCAATCTTGAGCTGGTCACCCCTACCGGAACCACTACGGCGGGGGCTCCTCTCGCAGAGTCCGGTCCCAGCAATTCAAGTAGTAGCCCAGGGCTTGTCATCAGCCAGAACTGCCCCTCACTGGCTTTGGCCTACATGAACAGCGGCAGCACAACACTCACTGTGAGCCCGGTGATCCAGGCCGTAAATGTGACCACCCCTGCGACGCTCAACTTCAAGCTCATTGCCTCGATTATCAGCAACAGTGGTTCGGGTAGCTATGCGCTGACCTACTATACGGATGGATCGGCCGGTGCGGACCGGGATTTCCCCGGCCAGAGTACCTCCCACCTTCTTGAGGCCGGTGCCGTCGTGCCGTTTGGGGGCATAGCGGGGTATCCGATCGAGTTTTTCAGCAGTAGTGGACCCTATACCCTGTCCTGGAACTGCAATGCTGCAGAGACGTCGTGTACCCCGATCACTCCGGTCGACAACTCACAGGTCCCGGATATCACCGCCCCCGATGAGGACATCGTGAACATGCAAGGGTTCATGACCGGCTTTTACGGAACATCGGCAGCTTCGCCCGGTGCCGCCTCGGTGGCCGCTCTTCTGCTCTCCGCCGGGGTCAGTCCTGGCGCCATCCCAGCCCTGCTCGAAAAAACGGCCAGCCAGCAGGTAGGATCAGGATGGAACGGCATCTACGGATATGGACTGGTCAACGCCCTGCAGGCTGGTATCGCCAGTATCCCGCCGACAGCCACCATCACCGATCCCACCAATACCTCCGCGACCGTCGGACAGGCTGTGGTTTTTGCCGGTTATTGTTCGACCCCTCTCGGCTCGAACGAGAGCAGCCTCAATGCAAGCTGGCATTTCGGGAACGGCAAGACCGGAACCGGATATTTCCCGGGTGCGATCAGCTTCAGCCAGCCCGGCACCTACACGAATACCATGACCTGCTCGAATCTGGCTGGGCTCACATCCAAGCCTGCCTCGATCTCGGTCACGGTTTCGCCCTCACCCAGTGGGGGTGGAGGTGCCTTCGGACCGTTGGCCCTGCTCCTTCTGGCCTTGGGGCTGTTTTTGGTGCGGTTCTATAAAACCCGCGATCCGGTTCGTTAAGCCTACGCTTACGTTCAACACTCAGGGGGCGCTTCGGCGCCCCTTTTTTTTCGGCCTCATCTACAGCCTCGGGATAGAATTACGACATGTCACTGAAGAAAGCCCACGAAAAACTGGTTCTCGTCGCCTTGTCCGGCGGGGTCGATTCTTCTGTTTCCGCGCTTCTATTGAAGGAGGCAGGCTGGTCCGTCGAAGCTCTTTACATGCACAACTGGGAGGAAGAAGCCGGGGAAGACTGCCCGGGCACTCGCGATTTCCAGGATGCCCGCCGGGTGGCGGATCTCCTGGAGATCCCCCTGCACCGGGCCTGTTTTGCATCAGCCTACCGGGAACGAGTCTTCCAGCCTTTTCTTGTGGCGTACCAGTCTGGGCTTGTCCCCAACCCGGACGTCTGGTGCAACCGGGAGATCAAGTTTGGCCTGCTCTGGGAGCATGCCCGACGGCTGGGTGTCACCCACTTAGCCACTGGGCACTATGCACGCCTTGAGGTCGGGAAACACTTCACCCGTCTCTTGCGAAGCCACGACCATCGAAAAGATCAAAGCTACTTCCTGAACCAGCTCACCTCACAGCAGCTGGGGAACACCCTATTCCCCATCGGCCATCTCACGAAGCCGCAAGTTCGTGAACTGGCCCGGCAGCGGGGGTTGCCCAATCACGCGAAGAAAGACAGTACGGGAATCTGCTTTATCGGCGAAAAACCATTCCGTGAATGGCTGTCCCAGTATCTCCCGGGCACACCCGGACTCATCCTGGATGAAAACGGACGAACGGTGGGAACCCATCCGGGATCGTTTTATTACAGCCTGGGCCAGCGCAAGGGTCTCGGAATCGGAGGCATCCGTGGCGGTCGGGACGCATCCTGGTATGTCTATGAAAAAGATCTTTCGCAAAATCTCCTCCGGGTCACGCAAAACCCCCGTCACCCCAATCTATGGACAACCCGAATCTCGCTCTCTGATTTTCACTGGATCGGCGAAGCAGCAGCGCCAGGGAGGATTACCGGTTCCGGGAAAACCCGGTACCAACAGGCCGACATCAGCTGTGAACTCGACTGGACAGTAGAGGGTCCGGCCACGGTTTCATTTGAAAGTCCGGTTTTTGCACCGACGCCGGGCCAGTTTT
>JAJYFY010000011.1 GCA_021785265.1 Pseudomonadota bacterium | reverse complement strand
ACCGCCACTGGCTGCTGCAGCGTCACGGCTACGCCACGCCTTCTCAGGTGCGTGCCGCCCACACGCCCCTGGGGGAAGCAGCATGAATTTTGTGCAAAACAGTGTCCAGTATTTCGGGGGCTTTACATATGCCAACGGTCAGCATTTCAGAGGCCAGCGAGGTTGGCTGGACTCTCTAGGTCAACGCTATATCGAGTATACATAAAAAACGGCAAGATTAGCGTTTCCCAGAATGACCGTGGTCATCCCGTGATTGATGTGACCGAGCTTGTCAGGGTCTTCAGAGACCTTCCAGGTGTTCCAAAATCTGAGGCAGAAAATACAGAATGCCTCATGTAGATGAACTGGAAGAACACAAGCTGTTCGAGGCCGAGAAGGAGCAGCATCTGCGTGAGTTACTTAGAGTTCGTGAAAATGAGCTGACTAGGTCTCTGGAGGAAATCCAGTGGTTGCGTGGGAAGGTGGGTGCTTTGGAGCAAAAGCGTATTGCTGGCCCAGGGGTGAGCCGACGCTGGTGGTGGCCGTGGTGACGGTGCGACATGGCTGAGAACCAAGACATCAAACGCGATCCATACGCATGGATTATGCAAAAAGCCGCCGAAGCTGAGACCCAGGCTGAGCATGATGCGGCAGAGACACCGCAGCAAATATTCCTGCCAGGTATGGAGGAATTCATGCGGACGATGCCCAATTACATCGCCCGATCTAGCCTGTTCGCCCCCGTCGCACCGAGGCGGAAGAAGATGCACAAAGACACCGTACTGGTGAGCCGTGGCGATGCCGTCATCAAGTTCTGGGGCGAACAACTAGACGTGGCACAGGCCGACGTATGGATGCAGGCCATGCACGAGGTCAGTAAACAGCCATTGGGAGAGCCGGTCGTCATCAATCGTGCTGCGTTTCTCAAGGCCATTGGCAGCAGACGGGCAATTACGAATACAAGGGGCTGCACCACTGTATGCAATCTTTGGCTTTTGCCATGCGGGTGATCGAGGTCACGAATAAGGACGGTAAGCTCAAGCTGGCAATCGGTAAAACCCGTGCCCTACATATGATCGATAGCTTCGACTATGACGACGAGGCCGAAGCCTATACGCTGCGTATAGATCCTCGGTGGCGCGGCATGTACGGTAACCGGGAATTTGCCCTGATCGACTGGAATAAGCGCTGCCAGTTCGGCCAGCACCAGAACATGGCTAAGGCACTACAGCGCCTTGTCGCCACATCCGCCGACCAGGTGCAGCGGTATGCTCTCGACTGGCTCAAGAATAAGATGGAGCACAGTGGACGGATGCGTGACTTCCGAGACGCCCTCAGCCGCGCCGCGCGTGAGTTGGAGCAGCTAGAGATCATCAGCGCATGGCGTATCTTGGACCAGAACCTCCTGTCCGGACTGACCGTATACCAGACCCGCAGGATCCCGAAGTACTGGAGAACGCCATGATCAAGTGGCCCCATCCTCATGATTCGGGGCTGAGCCTCTGGCGCAGGCGCGCATCTCCACGAACGATATCTGGCGAGCCAATGGCTGCGACAGTGATTGATGCCGGACAAAAATCCCGAGTCCAGTCTCGTCCGAATCCCATCTCCCTCACTCATCCCAGAAGGCCCGGATCGCAGCCACTCCGAAACCGCCGGCCCGGCGGACCTGGTCCAGGTCAGCGGGGCCGAGCCCCCCGATCGCATAGACCGGGCAAAGCGCAGCGCGCGCCCATTCCGACCAGCGTTCCCAACCCACTCCAAAGGAACCCGGATGGCTCGGCGTCGGTTGGAGCGGTCCCAGGAAGAGATAGTCGGCACCGAGCCGGGCCGCCTGTCCGATCTCCCGGGAATCATGGCAGGAGACCCCCAGCCGGGTCCGCTGCGGGACGGGGCGCAGATTTAGACTGCGGGCCGATTCAGCCGTGAGATGAAGGTCATCTGCCCCCTCCACGGTACCGCCGGTATGCCCAAAGGCAACGCGCACATGTTGCCTTCGGGCCCAGAGACGAACCGGCTCCCGCTCAGCCAGGCTCCAGCTTGACCCGGTAGCCTTGCGGATCACGAAAAAACCCACCCCCGAAGCGACGGCCCGGGCAAAACCGGAAGCGATGCGATGGGGATCCAGACGTTCAAGCCGGGGAGTGAGCCCACACCAGGGTCCGGAGGCCAAGGCATCCACCAGGGGCTGATCCGCGGGCAACCAGGACCGGGCGGGCAGTTCGGCGGGCCGGGACCACGCGAGGGTCTGGCCGTCACGGGGCGCGGGGCTTCCAGAAAAGGCGTTTGCAGCATAAAAGCCGATCGAGACCCGCCCATGGGCGGTCGGGCCGGCATGCCGGCAAAACCGCTTGAGCTCGCCAACCTCGATGCCGACTTCCTCCACGACCTCACGCCTGAGGGCTTCTTCGGGCCGCTCCCCAGGCTTCACCTTGCCCCCCGGAAACTCCCAGAACCCCGCCCAGGACCGGCCGGCCGGACGCTTCTGGATCAGGAATCGCCCTTCCTCATCCGAAAGACAAAGCGCGACGATCGTGGGGGTCTCCGGCGAAGCGGACCGGTCAGGACTCTCCATCCCCTGCTCTGGACCCAGGGGAGCATCCGCTTTCCCTCCGTCGGGATCCTTACAAATCCTGGATTCGCCCGTGACAGTTCTTGTACTTGAGCCCCGACCCGCAGGGGCAAGGCTCATTGCGCCCGATCTTGCGGCCGGTCCGGACAAACGGCAGCTGCGCCGGAGGCGGGGGGCCATCTCCCACTCCGTCCCCTCCGCCCTCCATCCGGGCCTGTTCCAGTTGCCAGTTCTGTGACCGCCGCCGCTTCCGTTCCCGTTCCGCCACCTCCTCCGGTGCCCGGATCTCGACCTTGGCCAAGACGCTCACGGTATCGAACTGGATCCGGTCGAGGAGCTGGGTGAACATCGAGAAGGCCTCGCTCTTGTAGGCCTGCTTGGGATCGACCTGGGCATAACCCCGGAGGTGGATGCCCTGCCGCAGGTATTCCATGGCGGCGAGATGCTCCTTCCAGAGCTCGTCGAGCGTCATGAGCATGACCTGGCGCGCGAAGCGGTTCATTTCCTCCGTTCCGAGGACCTGCACCTTCTCCTGCCAGGCCTTCTCCAGGCCGGCGACCAGCTCCCGGGTCAGCGCGTCCCGGCCTTCCTCCGGATGGGTCTCGATCCAGGACGCGATCGGGAAACGGAGCTCGAAATCGCGCTTGAGATCTTCCTCGAGACTGCCCAGCTCCCAGTGCTCCGCCTGGGTCCCGGGCAGGATCAGGGGATCGAGCAGCCGTTCGATGACCTGGAGCTGCATGTCATGCACCGATTCCATCACCTGGTCGGCGTCGAGCAGGGCATTGCGCTGCTGGTAGATCAGCCGACGCTGTTCGTTGGCCACATCGTCGTACTCGAGGAGCTGCTTGCGCATGTCGTAGTTGTGGGCCTCGACCTTGCGCTGGGCGTTCTCGATGGTCTTTGTGACCCATGGGTGTTCCAGGGCCTCGTCCTCCTGCATGCCGAGCTTGCCCATGAGTCCCTTGAGGCGATCGGCTGCGAAGATCCGCATGAGATCGTCTTCGAGGGACAGGTAGAACCGGCTGTCCCCCGGGTCGCCCTGACGGCCCGAGCGGCCCCTCAACTGGTTGTCGATCCGACGGGACTCATGGCGCTCCGAACCGATGATGGCGAGCCCACCCGCCGCCAATACCGTCGCGTGACGGGTTTCCCAATCGGCCCGTGCTCGCGGGGCTTCCTCGGGACGGTCCTGAAGTGCCGCGAGTTCCGCACTCAGGTTGCCGCCCAAGACGATATCGGTGCCGCGGCCGGCCATGTTGGTCGCAATCGTCACGGTCCCGGGCCGTCCGGCCTGCGCGATGATCTCGGCCTCACGCTGGTGCTGCTTGGCATTGAGCACCGCGTGCGGAATCCGCCGTCGTTTGAGCATTTCTGACAGGTATTCCGAGTTCTCGATCGAGGTCGTGCCGACCAGAACCGGTTGCTGCCGCTCATGGCGCGTCACGATGTCTTCGACGATGGCGTCGAACTTGCGCTTCTTGCCCAGGTAGACCAGATCCGGGTAGTCATTCCGGATCATCGGCCGGTGGGTCGGAACCACCACCACCTCGAGGCGGTAGATATCCAAGAACTCATAGGCCTCGGTATCAGCCGTACCGGTCATCCCGGCCAGTTTTTCATAGAGGCGGAAGAAATTCTGATAGGTGATCGAGGCCATGGTCTGGTTTTCCGCCTGGACCCGAAGTCCCTCCTTGGCTTCGATCGCCTGATGCAGCCCCTCGGACCAGCGCCGTCCCTCCATGGTCCGACCCGTAAACTCGTCCACGATCACGATTTCCCCATCCCGGACGATGTAGTCCACCTCACGCTTGTAGAGGTGCTGGGCACGGAGCGCCGCCTGGACGTAGTGCATGAACTTCAGGTTCTGGGGCTCGTAGAGGCTTTCGCCGGGGGCGATCTGTCGGGCCTCGAGCAACAGCTTCTCAAAGGCGTGATGCCCGCTTTCGGTGAGGTAGACCTGCTTGGTTTTCTCATCGATCTCGAAGTCGCCCGGACCTTCCGCCTCGCGTTGCGGGACCAGCCGACGGGCCAGTCGGTCGATCACGGCATAGAGGTCGGTATCCTCCTCCACCGGGCCCGAGATGATGAGCGGGGTCCGCGCCTCGTCGATGAGAATGGAATCGACCTCGTCGACAATCGCGTAGTGGAGCTTGCGTTGGACCCGTTCCGTTGCCTCAAAGGCCATGTTGTCCCGCAGGTAGTCAAACACGAACTCGTGGTTGGTTCCGTAGACGACATCGGCGGCATAGGCGGCCTGCTTCTCCTCGAGCGGCTGATCCGAGTGGATGATGCCGACCGAAAGACCCAGGGCTTCATAGGCCGGACGCATCCACTGCGCGTCGCGGTTCGCCAAATACTCGTTGACGGTGACGAGATGGACTCCCTTGCCGGTCAGCGCATTGAGATAGACCGGCAGTGTCGCCATCAGGGTCTTTCCCTCGCCCGTGGCCATCTCGGCAATCCGGCCATCGTGGAGCACCATGCCCCCGATGAGCTGGACATCGAACGGACGCAGGCCGATCGTCCGCCGCGCCGCCTCCCGCATGAGCGCGAAGGCTTCGGGAAGAAGCCGAGCCAAGGGCTCTCCCGACGCATGGCGGGCCTTGAGCGCGGCCGTCTCGGCCGGCAAGTCGTGATCGGTTAAAGTCTGGCAGCGGGCCTCGAGCGCATTGATGGTGGCCACCCCTCGGCGCAGACGTCGGATCACCCGCTCGTTGCGGCTGCCAAAAACCTTGTGGGCAAGCGTTCGCATCATCTCTCGGGGCTCCGGGCGGATTCCGGGTCGGGCGGAAGGCTGCCGCTCCCGGTAAACGGTGAATTATAGAATGGCACGGGAATCCCCATCTTCTTCAGGGGATGGGATGAAAGCGCAGCCACCCGGAAGGGCGGCCAGAGCCCTTGGCATGCCTGGAGAGAGCGGCGGATGACCTCCTCCGCGGATACCGCACTCGCCTTCCCTCCAGATACCGTATCGTCGACTCGGCACGCCGGGGGGAACACCAAACCCCAACCGGGCCGTTTGGAGACCCGTGCAGGGCACAAGCCGCCCTCGACTCACTGCGCCACCGGCCTATCGGGCTCTGAAGAGCCGCTTGCGAGCACTCACCGGCCACAATCGAGACCGGATTCCTGCCCATCTTCCGCTCGCTTCCTCCCGTTTTCAGCCGAATGAAGCTGCACCCGATCCGTTTGGAGACCCGCCATCGTTTGAATCTCGATCTTCGCCCATGCAATCGCATCGGACAGTGGGATGGGCGCGGCGGCGCGGATCGCCTTCCATTGCTTCGAGGCTTCCGGCAAGAGGCTCAATTTTTCAATGGAAGCAGCAAGCAATGCACGGCGATCCGCGGTCAACACAGGAGCAATCACATCCGGGATGTGTCGATAGCGTGGATGCTCGCTGACCGCCTTCCAGTCGAACAGATCCCGTGCGGTCAATGCCCATCCTCGGTAGAAGAGTTTTTTCGCGATGACTTCTTCGACCGGCTCGAGTGCAAACAGCGATGTGGGGTCATGCTCCGGTCTGCGGTTCAGCAATGAACCACTCACGATGAAGTCGATTTCCCCGTCCGGGTGTTTGAGTTTTATCGATGTGGCGTCCTCCTCATAGCCACTCAGGCGGTCTTCAAACTTGTCATTCAGGCGTGGCGTCAGAAATCCGATCCACTGAGCATCATGGACAAATAAATCAATATCGTCGCTAATCCGGTGCTCGATGGCCAGCATGATCCGCGTGCCGCCTCCAATCAGCGGGTTCATGGGAGCTCCACCCGCGCGCTGTTCAGCATCAGCAACCATATCCGCCGCGAGCGCCACGAGAGTGCGCCACGGACCCTGATTCCTGAAGTCCTGGATTTCCTGATGGGTCGTCATGCTGCAGTTTCCCAATCCCTCACGCGCTGCATTCCACGGGCCACGGTCTCCGCGTACAGAGATCGCACGGTGCACCAAGAGCCGCCGGCTTCCAAGGCGGCTGACAAGATGGACTGCGGTGAGCATTCGATAAACAACGTCATCAACAGGGCTCGGCTCAGATCCGGCTTGATGTCGGCGAGAGAGCCCCGGCACAATGCGAGCACTAAATCAGACGGGGTAACCCCACTTCCATACGGCGCGTTGAGGTGCGTCGCGATCATTTCCAGATGAGATGTCGTTTTCGCTGCCATGGGTCAAGGCTAGGTTTGGAATGAAACCGGACCACCCCAGCGTCCCCAGGGCGGCATTGCGACGTATACTTCCGCAGCCAGCATGAGGCGTTCATCTTAACACGCCAGGATCAGGGGATATTTGCAATGAAGCAGGAAAAAGCCAAAAAAGTTTCCCAAGGCCATCGGACTCAAGCGTCGAGGCATAAGCGTCCGCGAGATCGCGCGACGGTTGGGCATGCGCCGAGCAACGTTCATGGCCTGCCTCAAGCCGGGGATGTATGAGAAGAGTCGCGGATGAATCAAGGGAACGCTGCACAAATATACGCCGCTCGTGCACAACGGACGGATGCCTTGAAACAGGGCCACCTCAATGAGCAGGAAGACCGCCTCCGGTCTCCGGATATCCGGATGGACGACGTGAAAGGCGACCCGGGGGAAGACCGGCCTCACCCGCCGCGCGACGCGAAGACGAAGGGAGCCGGATTGAGCGGCCGGTCATCGCGCAGCACTTCAAAATGCACATGGGGTCCGGTCGACATCCCGGTATCCCCGACCAGGGCGATGACGGTCCCTCTCCGGATCACCTGGCCCACCTTGACAAAGACCTTTTCGCAATGGGCATAGTAGGTGGTATAGCCCTGTCCGTCGTTCACGATCACGATATTGCCGAAACCGTAGCGCGGGCCGGCCCAGGTCACGACCCCGGCGGCCACCGCATGGATCGGTTCGCCTTCTGGGGCCGCGAGATCGATGCCTTCGTGAAACTCGAGGCGCCCCGTGATGGGGTCGATGCGCCAACCGAAGGGCGAGGAGACCCAAAAGCTCTGGACCGGGTGCCCCGCGGGGACGATCTGACGCCGGAGACGGGTCTCCGCGACCCGGCGGTTGAGGGAGCGGAGCGCAAGCCGCTGGGCCCCGATCCGGTCCGCGAGCCGGTCGATGCGCCCGGACAGCTGGTGGGCCGAAAGCGGAATCTCCCGCGACCGATTCGAGGGTCCGCCTTCGGGAACCGGAGCATTGAAATTAAAAAGTTTCGGGCTGATCCCGGCACGCTGGGTGAGGACCGCGCCGAGTGCGTCGAGCTGACTCATGCGCGCTTCGAGCCCGGCTACCCGCTGGGCCAGGGCATCGATCTCCGACCGATTCTCCCGCCTCAGGGTTTGAAGCGACGCCGCCTCGGTGACGAGTCGTCCTCGCCAGTGCGCGACGATCCCCGGTGAGACGGATCCCCCGGAGCGGGCCCATTCGTAGCCCGCCGCAAGGAAAACACCGACCAGCACCAGACCGGCCAAGGCGGCCAGGGCACTCCTCCGCCGGTTCCACCGGAGGGTGATGGAACGGGCATTCGATCGGACCAGTATGATGTGCATGCCCCCGGCCCCTCAACCGACCGTCCCAATGGATCCATCCGGAGAAAAACCAACTCCCGCCGCCCTGACCGGGGTTCTTTCTGAGATCCAGCTCGGGGGGTCTTCCCTCGCGGCGCTCGGAGACCATGCCTTCCGCCTCACCCGGGAGCTGCGCAGCAGCCTCGCCGCCGAGCTCGCCTCCCACTGCCTATGGGCAGCCCAAAGCGGGGAGACGCTCTTCGTGGTCACGGACAGCCCGGCCTGGGCCACCCGATTCCGTTTCGAGCAGGGTCGGCTCCTCGCAACGGCTTCCACGTCGACGGGTTCGTCCCTCCGCCAGTTGCGGGTCGTCATCGCGCCTCCCTCGTCCGGTGGGCCATTCGGGTTTCTCTGAGCCGGATCCCGGGACGCCAAAAAGGGGCTTTCAAGCCGCCGCGTGTGCGGGGTGGGGGTAAAAAATGGGGGCATGCTCGCTGTCCTCGAAGGTCACTTCCTCCCAGGCCTCCGGCGCACCCAGGAGCGTGCGAACCATGGCATTGTTGATCCCGTGTCCGCACTTGTAGGCGGTATACGCGCCGATCAGGCCATGTCCCAGAAGATAGAGATCCCCGATCGCATCGAGAATCTTATGCTTGACGAACTCGTCTTCGTAACGCAGCCCGTCTTCGTTCAGGATCCGGTAGTCGTCAATGGCGATCGCGTTGTCCAGCGAGGCCCCGAGTGAGAGTTGGCGCATGCGCAGGAGCTCGAGATCCCGGAGGAAACCGAAGGTCCGCGCCCGGCTGATCTCCTTCACAAAGGAAGTCGTGGAAAAATCGATGGTGGCCTCTTGCGAGTGGCGCCGGAAAACCGGGTGGTCGAAATCGATCTCGACACTCACGCGAAAGCCGTTATAGGGCTCAAGGCGCGCCCACTTGTCTTCCTGTCGGGCTTCGAGCGGCTTGAGCAGGCGGATGAACTTCTTGGGCACGGGCTGAAACTCGATCCCGGCCGACTGGATCAAAAAGACGAAGGGTCCGGCGCTGCCGTCCATGATCGGCACTTCGGGTGCGCTGAGATCGACATAGGCGTTGTCGATCCCGAGCCCGGCAAATGCCGCCATGAGGTGCTCGACCGTGGCAACCTTGGCGGTGTCGTGGACGAGGGTGGTCCCGAGCGTGGTCTCGCCGACCTGGAGGCCGCTCGCCGGAATTTCGACGGGTTCCGGGAGGTCAACCCGCCGGAAGCGGATTCCGGTATTGGGCGCGGCGGGCCGCAGGCACATATAGACCTTGACGCCGGTGTGGAGCCCGACCCCGGTCGCCTTGATGCTGTTGCGGAGCGTACGTTGCTGAAGCATGCGTGTGGTCCTCAAACGGATCGAACGGCCCTGTGCCCCGGCCAGGCGGGACAGGCCCCGGTGGCCCCCCCGTTTTTCCGGGCAGGACCTGAAATGTTATCACAGCCACTGGTGGAAGCCTATGGCCCCCGGTCAGTCGGCCTGCCGTCGCAGAAACGCCGGAATGTCCGACAAGGCCTCCTCCTCATATAGCGTCGGGGGAATCGCCTGGGGCTTCTTGCGCTTGACGGTCGGTGGATCGAGATCCAGGTAGTTCACGGGCTGGCGGGGCCCATTCACGACCCGGGGTTCCTGCTCTTTCGCAACCTCGACCGCCACCGGTCCCCGCTGGCGAACCGAGTTGATGCCCGTCACGACCACCGTGACCCGGAGTTCCCCACCCAGGGCAGGATCCACCACGGTCCCGATCTTGACCACCGCATCATCGGAGGCGAGATGGCGGACATAGTCCCCGACTTCCTGGAATTCACCCAGGCTGAGTCCGGGCTCCCCGCCCACCGACACGTTGACGAGCAGTCCTTTCGCTCCGGACAGATCGCACTCCTCGAGCAAGGGACTCGCCACCGCCTGTTCGACCGCTTCACGGGCCCGTCTCTCGCCCTGGGCCCGACCGGTCCCCATCATGGCCGTTCCCATCTCGGACATCACCGTCCGCACGTCGGCGAAATCGAGGTTGATGGTCCCGGGCCGGGTGATCAACTCGGCAATGCCCTGAACCGCCCCGACCAGCACCCCGTTCGCGATCTTGAAGGCTTCGAGCAGCGGGATCTCGGCCCCCACCACGCTCAGGAGTTTTTCGTTCGGTACCGTGATCAGGGAATCGACCGTCTTGGCCAGCTCGCTGATGCCCTTCTGGGCAATCGTCATGCGGCGGGACCCCTCAAAGGCGAAGGGCTTGGTCACGACCGCCACGACCAGGATCCCCATTTCCTTCGCGATCTGCGCGATGACGGGTGCCGCACCGGTTCCGGTCCCCCCGCCCATGCAGGCGGTCACGAACAGGAGATCCGAGCCGCGGATCACTTCCTGGAGCCGTTCCCGGTCCTCGAGGGCCGCCTGCCGCCCGATGTCCGGATTGGATCCGGCCCCGAGTCCGCGGGTCAGGTTGGAGCCGATCTGGAGCGGCAGCCGGGCCTCGGTATGGCGCAGGGCCTGGGCGTCGGTGTTCACACAGATGAACTCGACCCCGTCGATCCCCATGGCCAGCATGTGATGGACCGCATTCCCACCTCCACCGCCGACCCCCATCACCTTGATGACCGCATCCTGGGTCACCCCATCAACCATTTCAAAATGACTCATGACCGTTACCTCGTCGTTGACATGGATTTGAACTGCACACTGACTCCTCGGCCCGCACCGTGGTTCTCATCAGAAATTGCCCTGAAACCACTGTTTCATCCGTTCCCAGACTCCTTCCAGATCGTCCCGCAGGTGGGTGCGCTCGCCCTGCACCTGCGTCTCGTCGCGGAGGGCATGCAAAAGCAGTCCGACCGCGGTTGAATAAATCGGGTTGGAGACGACCTCCCGGAGGCCGCTCACGGCCTTCGGGGCGCCGCAGCGCACCGGGGCATGAAACACTTCCTCCGCAAGCTCCGTGGCGCCCACCATCTTCGAGGCGCCTCCCGTCAGCACGATCCCGGCCGGGATGAGATCCTCGTAACCGGCGCGCTGGATCTCGTGCTGGATCAGCGAAAACAGCTCTTCATAGCGGGGTTGGATGACCTCGGCCAGAGCCTGGCGGGCCAGCTTGCGCGGCGCCCGTTCGCCCACACCCGGAACCTCGATGGTTTCCTCGGGGCTGGCGAGCTGCGCAAGCGCGCAACCGTAACGCAGTTTGATTTCCTCTGCATGATGGGTCGGTGTCCGGAGCGTGATGGCGATATCGTTCGTGACCTGGTCCCCGGCGATCGGAATCACGGCGGTATGACGGATGGCCCCATGCGCGTAGACCGCAAGATCGGTGGTCCCCCCGCCGATATCCACGAGCGCCACTCCGAGCTCCTTCTCGTCGTCGGTCAACGTGGCCGCACCGGAAGCCAGCTGCTCCAGCACCATGCCCCGGACCGAGAGGTTGCACCGTTCGATGCATTTCACGATGTTCTGTGCCGCCGAAACCGCACCGGTCACGATATGCACCTTGGCTTCGAGCCGCACACCGAACATGCCGATCGGTTCCCGAACGTCCCCCTGCTGATCCACGATGAACTCCTGGGGCACCACATGCAGGACCTTCTGGTCGGCCGGAATGGCGACCGCCCGGGCGGCATCGATGACCCGCGTCACGTCTTCGGGGGTGACCTCCTGGTCCCGGATGGCGACGATGCCGTGCGAGTTGAGGCTGCGCACGTGGCTCCCGGCGATCCCGGTATAGACCTCGGTGATCGAACAGCCCGTCATGAGCTCGGCCTCGCGTACCGCCTGGTCGATCGACTGGACCGTCGAGTCGATATTCACGACGACCCCCCGCTTGAGTCCCCGGGAAGGATGAGATCCGATGCCGATCACCTCGATCTGGCCCTCGGGGGAGCGCTCCCCCACGAGGGCAACCACCTTCGAGGTCCCGATATCGAGTCCTACGATCAGGTTCTTGTCTGATTTTTTCGCCATGCGAACAACCTCAGTTCAGTGCGTTTCAGAAACGGTGGAGTGGCGCCAGCCCACGGCGAAGCCATTGACGTACCGCAAGTCGACATAGGCCACCTGGGGAAGGCGCGGTCCCAGGGCCGGGCGGACCACGTCGAGGAAGCGATCGAGGCGCCTCAAGGCCCGCTGGCTCCTCCGGCCGAGACGGAGTTCGAGGCCCCCGGTGAGGTCTACACGGAAGCCCCCGCGCCGGTTCTCGATCAGGGAGTGGAGCCTCTCGCCGACCCGGGCCAGCCGTCGGATGCAGGTTGCCTCCATTCTCACGAGTGCCACGAGGCTGCCGGCCGCACCGGACAGTTCAGGGAGCCGACGGAAACGCTTGGGGATGGGACCCCGGTAAAACAGCCGGCCCTGGGCATTCACCAGAGCCTCCCGCTGCCAGCGGGCGATGGGTCGTTGTTCGCTGACCGTGACCACCAGGGTATCGGGCCAGATGCGGGTGATTGCCGCATGGGCCACCCAGGGCATGCGCTGGAGCCGGTGCACGGCCCGATTGATCGGAAAGTTGAGCCAGCCGGACTTCCAGTCGGGCCGGAGAGCGGCTTGCACCTGGGCGACCGTGATCTCCCGTCCCCGGATCCGGACGATCCGGCGGGTGAGCGGCGGCCCGGCGGGCAGCCACCGGAAATCAGCGATCCCCGCATACAGGAGCCCAGCCAGCACCAGACCGAATGCGAGCCAGCCGAGGGACCGGAGGCGGGACGGACTTTTGGCGAGGGGGGAGCGGCGCCTCTTCACGTCCGTCCTCCACGGCCCCGGCACTGGGCCAGGATTTCGAGACACAGCCGGGTGAAGTCCCAGCCATGGGCACGCGCCGCCATCGGAACGAGACTGTGTCCCGTCATGCCCGGCACGGTATTGACCTCGATCAGGTAGGGCCTGTGATCCGGCGTGATCCGGAAGTCGACCCGGCACCATCCGCTGACATCGAGGCAGGACGCGGCCCGTCGAGCCAGATCCCCGAGCGCGGCCTCCCGTCCGGGATCCAGTCCGGACGGGCAGTGGTAGCGGGTCTTCGGGTCTTTATACTTGGCTTCGTAATCATAGAAGCCGCGGGCGGTTTCGATCCGGATTGAGGGCAGGATCAAGGAAGCGACGAGCGCCACCGTATATTCCCCGCCCTCGATCCACGGTTCGATGAGGATCCTGGGTGAGTGGCGCCGGGCCTGGACGAAAGCCGCCTCGAGACCGGACGGATCGTCGACCCGGCTCACGCCCAGGCTCGAACCCTGGTCCACCGGCTTGACGCACCAAGGCAGCGGGAAGGGGGGTTCGGCCGGCCGGTCTGCAGGACAGATCACCCCGGGCGGTACGGGGAGTGCCATGGTCTGACAGAGGAGTTTCGAGCGGTACTTGTCCATGCTGAGGGCTGAACCCAAAACTCCGCTCCCGGTATAGGGCAGCTTCATCGATTCGAGGAGCCCCTGGATCGTTCCATCTTCTCCACCCGGACCGTGGAGGACGTTGAACACGCAATCGACCTGGGCGGCGAGCAGTCGGCCCACGAAACCGGGTTCGATCGGATCGAGGGAACAAACGTCGAGACCGGCACCCGCGAGCGCCGCGCCCACCGCCTGACCGCTCTCCAGTGAAACCGCGCGTTCTCCGGAATGACCGCCGGCGAGCACTGCGACCCGGCGGATGCCGTCCAGTCCGAGAGGCAAGAGACGCTCCGTCATGAAGCCTCCCTCCCCTTCATCAGGATCGGAATGAGTTCGCCCCAGTCGCCGGCGCCGAGCAGGAGCACGACATCCTCGGACTCGACCAGGCGACCGAGCAAAGCCGGCAGATCCGTCAGACGGTCGGCAAAAACCGGCACGACGGGCCCGCGGGCCCGGATCGCCCGCGACAACGCCCGGCCATCGGCTCCCGGAATGGGTCGTTCCCCGGCGGGGTAGACCTCGGTCAGGATCAGAACGGTTGCCTGCGACAGCACACGGCTGAAGTCTTCAAGGAGATCGAAGGTCCGGCTGTAGCGATGCGGCTGGAAAACCACGACCTTGCGCCGGTCGGGCCAGGCCTGTTCGGCCGCCTCGAGCGTGGCCTCGATCTCACGCGGATGGTGCGCGTAATCCTCGACGAGAAGGAACTCGGTCTTTCCGAAACGAGCCCCCCCGTGCAGCTGGAAACGTCGCCCGGTTCCCTGGAAGCGGTCCAGGGCACGGCCGAGGGCCGAATCGGAAAGCTCGAGCACCTGGGCCACCGCGATGGCCGCGAGCGCATTCTCCGCATTGTGTCGCCCGGCCAGGTTAACCACGAACTCGGTTTCCGCGCGCCCGCTTCGGGCAACCCGGATCCGGGTTCTCAGCCCTTCGGAGACGAGTCCCACCCCCCGCACATCGGCCGCCTCGGAGAAGCCGTACCGCAGGGTCGGACGACCAATGGCCGGTGCCAGGCGGGCGACTTCCGGATCATCGACCCCGACGACCGCGAAGCCGTAGAACGGCAGGTGATGGAGAAAATCGGAAAAGGCCTGGCGCAGGCGATCGAAGTCCCCCTGGTAGGCATTGAGGTGATCACGGTCGATGTTGGTCACGACCGCGAGGAGGGGCTGGTATAAAAGGAAGGAAGCATCGCTCTCGTCCGCCTCGGCCACGAGATAGCGCCCCCCCCCGAGACGGGCATTGGCCGAGTGGCTGTTCAAGCGTCCCCCGATCACGAAGGTCGGATCCTCACCGGCCTCGACCAGGAGACTCGCGATGAGCGCCGTCGTGGTCGTTTTGCCGTGGCTTCCGGCCACGGCGATCCCGTACCGGAAACGCATGAGTTCGGCCAGCATCTCGGCCCGCGGAATGATCGGGATCTTGAGTGCCCGGGCGGAGGCCAGCTCGACATTGTCGGCACTGATGGCACTCGAGACCACGACCACATCCGCCCCGCGGACCGCCTGGGCCTTGTGGCCCTGCGTGATATGGAGGCCGAGCGCAGCCAGGCGATCGGTGACGCTGCTCTTCCGGGCATCCGAGCCGCTCACGTCGTAGCCCAGGTTGAACAAAAGCTCGGCAATGCCATTCATGCCGGTGCCGCCGATCCCGACAAAGTGGATCCGCCGGATTCGTCCCATCCGTTCACCCGGCATCATGTGAGCCTCCGCGAGACGGCGCGGATCTCGGCCACCACGGCGTCCGCCGCGCCCGGACGGGCCAGGCGCCGGGCTGCTTCCGCCATGGCGAGGAGCCGGGCGCGGTCGGACAGGAGCCCGGCCAGGAGGCGGCCGATCCGGGGCGGATCGAGATCCTGTTCGCGGACGAGTAAAGCCGCACCCGCCCCGACCAGCCCTTGGGCATTTTTCGTCTGGTGGTCATCGACCGCATGGGGATAGGGCACGAGGAGCGCAGGCAGTCCGGCACAAGCCAGTTCGGCCACGGTGGCGGCCCCCGAGCGGGCCAGCACGCAATCCGCCCACCCGTAGGCCGCGGCCATATCTTCGAAAAAGGGGACGACCTCGACCCGGTCGCCATAGGACGCACAGGCCCTGCGGGTGGCCTCGCAGTCCCCCCGCCCGGCCTGATGCCGGACGAGGAGCGGCAGGTCGGCCGGCCAGTCGGCCAGGATTTCGCCAATCAGCCGGTTCAGCCGGTGTGCCCCTTGACTGCCGCCGAGCACGAGCAGTCGGGCCGGACCGCTGCGATCCCGCCAGCGATCGGCCGGCGGGGGCAGTGCGGCAATCGCCGGGGCGACCGGGAGTCCCACGAGCCGGACGCGGGCCCGTTCCGGGAACGCTCCCGGAAAACTCGTCAGTACGCGACGGGCCAAGGGATAGAGCAGGCGGTTGGACCACCCGGAAACGGCATTCTGTTCATGGATCAAAAGCGGCCGCCGGACGAGCCAGGCAGCACAGCCGGCGGGCAGACTCGCATAGCCCCCCATGCCGACCACCGCCACCACGTCGAGGCGGGGCAGGAGACGGACACAGGCTACGAAGGCCCGTGCGAACTCGACCAGGGCCATCGCGCGGAGCCGTCCGCTCCGGCCCCGGAAACCGGAGAGGTCGAAGGCGGTCAGAGGATAGCCCTGTCTCGGCACGATCTCGTTTTCCAAGCCGCGGCATGTACCGATCCAGTGCACCCGGAACCCGGATCCTTCCAGCGCAGCGGCGATGGCCAAGGCGGGCATGACATGGCCGCCGGTCCCCCCGGCCACGAGGGCCACGACCGGAACCCTAGACATGCTCCCGCTCCCCGACCGCCGGACGCCGATGCCCGGTCGTCGAGATCCAGATCGAGACATTGAGCACGAGGGCGAGTGCCACGAGCGTCATGATCAGGTTCGAGCCGCCCGCGGAAATCAGCGGCAAGGTGATGCCCTTGGTCGGTAAAGCGCCCAGATTGACACCGGCATTGATCAGGACCTCGAAGCCGATCCAGCTCCCGATCGCGTAGCAGAGCAGCCCCTCGAAACGCCGGCCGACCTTTTCCGCCCCCCGTCCGATCCAGAAGATCCGGAACGTGAGGAAGGCAAAGCCGATGAGCACAGTAAACATCCCGACAAAGCCCAACTCCTCGCCGATCACGGCGAAGATGAAATCGGACTCGGGCTCGGGCAGGTAGAACAGCTTTTCGATTCCGCGGCCGAGGCCCGTACCGAGCCAGCCGCCGTGACCAATCGCGATCAGGGATTGCACCAACTGGAAACCGCTGCTCCGGGCGTGATGCCAGGGATCGAGGAAGGTGGTCAGGCGGATGACCCGGTAGGGTGCCGCGACCGCCACCAGGACCATGACGACGAGACCCACGAGAAAGAGGATCAAAAGGTCCCGAAAACGGGCCCCGGCCAGGAAAAAAACCGTGAACGCCATGGCCAAGAGCACTGCGGCTCCGCCGAAATCGGGCTCGAGCAGGAGCAGGACGGCCGCAAGCCCGACCGGCAGCAAGGGAACCACAAGACCGCCCAGGCCACCCGCGAGCCGACCGCCCTGTTCCGCCCCGTAACCCGCGAGATAGATGGCAATGAGGAGCAGGGCGGGCTCCGAGGCCTGCATCCGGAACAGGCCGAAGGGCAGCCAGCGCATCGAACCGTTGACCGCGCGTCCGACCCCCGGGACGAGGACCAGGGCCAGGAGGGCAAGCGCCACCACGAGCACCAGGTGGCGCATCCTCAGAAACAGCCCGAGAGGCAGGTTGAGGACCACGAAGCCCGCGATCAGGCCAATACCCGAAAACAGGAGTTGCCGCTCAAACACGTGCCAGGGTCCGCCCGAAACGGTCGCTGACCAGAACACGGAGGCCGAGGCCACCATGACCAGTCCGAAGGCGAGCAGAATCCCGGACAAAAGGAGCAGGAGGCCATCCGGACCCTGAGTCGCCCGGCGCTCTGGGACGTCAATCATGGCCTAACTCCCGCACCTTTTTCTGGAACACGTCCCCCCGGTGCGCATAATCCCGGAACTGGTCGAAACTGGCACAGGCCGGTGCCAGGAGGACGACATCGCCCGGATGGGCCTCGTGAAAAGCCTCCCGGACCGCGCCCTCGAGCGATCCCACGATCCGGTAGGGTCGCACCCCGTCGAGCCGGTGTCCCAAGCCTTCCGCGCTTTCCCCGATCAGGTAAACCGAGCAAACCGCGGGCGGCAAGCCCGCAGCCCACGGCCGGAAATCCTGCCCCTTGCCCACGCCACCCGCGATCAGGCGGATCGGTGCATCGAAACTCCGGGTGGCCGCGAGAGAGGCCCCGACATTGGTGGCTTTGCTGTCATCGAAGAACCGGACCCCCGCCACCTCGGCGACAAACTCCAGGCGGTGCGGCAGACCGCGGAAGCGTCGCACCGCCTCCACCGCGGCCTCCCGGTCGAGACCGAGTGCCTCGCCCATGGCGAGTGCGGCCAGAAGATTCATGATTTGGTGAGCACCGGTCAGGTTCACCTCGGACAGCGGGAGGAGACGGGTCGGGCCCCGGCTCAGCCAGGCTTCACCTCGGCCGGACTGGATGCCGAACTCACGGTCGGAGACCGGCGCCATTCCACCAAAGGTCCAATCCGGCTGACCGAGACCGGGCAGGGCCATGACCCGCGCATCATCCCGGTTGGCAACCCGGACTTCCGCGCCCTGGTAGACGATGGCCTTGGCCCGTGCGTAGTCCGCTTCCGACGGATGCCAATCCAGGTGATCCGGGCTGATGTTGAGGACGACCGCGGCCCGGGCCCGGAGGGACGTTGTGCGCTCGAGCTGGAAGCTCGAGAGCTCAAGCACGTAGAGGTCGGGGAGCGGGCGGTCCGCAAGCGCCAGGACCGGTGTGCCGAGATTGGCCCCGCACTCGACCCTCAGTCCCGCCTGGCGGGCCATCTCGCCGACCACCGTGGTCACCGTACTCTTGCCGTTGGTGCCGGTAATGGCCGCCACGGGGGCCCGGCATTCGCGCAGAAACAGCTCGACATCCCCCACGATCTCGAGCCCGCGGCGGCGCGCGGCCACGAGGAGCGGATGGGTATTGGCCACTCCGGGTGAGGGAATGATCCGGGTGCAGCCATCGAGCACCGTCTCCCCGGCCCCACCCCAATGGATTTCCACGCCCGGCGGGAAGGGCGCTCCGGCATCGCCCGCCAGTGGTCCGGGCCGGTCATCCACCGCGAGAACCTCGCGGTGGCGGCGGCGCAGCCAATCGACCGTCGCCCGCCCGCTGCGTCCCAACCCCAGAACCAGATCCCGCTCGCTTCCCATCTCAACGCACCTTGAGGGTGGCGAGCCCCAGCAGGACGAGCATGAGGGAGATGATCCAGAACCGGACGATCACCTTGGGTTCGGCCCAGCCCTTGAGTTCGAAGTGATGGTGCAGGGGCGCCATTCGGAAGACCCGCTGTCCGGTGAGCTTGAAAGAGGCGACCTGGATGATCACCGAGAGGGTCTCGATGACGAAGAGACCGCCCATGAGCACGAGCACGAGTTCCTGACGGACGGAGAGGGCGACGATCCCGAGGGCGGCGCCCAGGGCGAGCGCTCCCACATCGCCCATGAAGACCTGGGCCGGGTAGGTGTTGAACCAGAGAAAACCGACACCGGCTCCCATGAGGCTCGCACAGAAAACCGCGAGAGCCCCCACATGCGGGAGATAGGCGATCTCGAGGTAAGTGGCAAATTTGAAATTGCCGGTCACGTAGGCAAAAACCGATAGGGCGCCGGCCACGAGCACGGTCGGCATGATGGCGAGACCGTCCAGTCCATCGGTCAGGTTCACGGCATTGCTCGTCCCCACGATCACGAGCCAGCCCAACAGAATGAAACCCGCGGTCCCGAGCGGAACGTCCGCGTGCTTCACGAACGGGATGAGCAGGGTTCTGGCCAGGGGATTCCGGTCGGTCAGGTCGAGCGCGATCACGATGGCGAGCGCCGCAAGTCCCTGGATGAGGAACTTGTCCCGCGCCCGGAGTCCCCGACTCGAGTGGCGGGCGAGCTTGAGGTAGTCGTCGATGCCACCGATGAGGCCGAAAATGAAGAGCGTCGCCAGCGCGAGCGCGACGTAGCGGTTTTCGGGATTGGCCCAGAGCAGGGTGGCCAGAAGGGTAGCCAGAAGGATGAGCGTGCCGCCCATGGTCGGCGTGCCGCGCTTGCGCTGGTGCTGTTCAGGACCGAGAGTCCGGATGACCTGTCCGACACCGAGCCGGTCGAGACGGTGGATCATCCAGGGGCCGATCAGAAGGCTCAGGGTGAGGGAGGTGAGGGTGGCCAGAATGATCCTGAAGGTCAGGTAATGGAAGACCCGGAATCCCGGGATCCAGTGCATGAGCCAGTCAGTGAACCAGATCAGCATGGCCCCTCCTTGCCGCTTGGCTGAGCTCATCGGCCACCGCTTCCATCCGGGCGCTGTGCGATCCTTTGACCAGAACCACGACCGTCTGCCCCTCGAGATCCCGCAAAAGGACCCGGACCAGCGCATCCCCATCCGGGAACCATCCGCCCTCCTCCGGACCGAAAGCCCGGACAAAGGACTGCATCAGTCTGCCCGTGGCATAGACGCGTGCCACGCCGAGACGGCGGGCCTCGCCTCCGAGGCGCTCATGCCACTCGGCTTCGGTCGGACCCAGTTCAGCCAACTCGCCCAGGGCGAGCCAGACCGGCACGCCCAGGCTAAGCGCGCTCTCGATGCCGGCCAGGAGGGAATGGGGATTCGCGTTGTAGGCATCATCCAGGATCCGGTTCTGCCCGGGACCCGGGCGGAGTTCGAGGCGGTGTGGCACGCCGCGAAAGCGGCCCAGGGCCTCGAGACCCTCGGCCGGCGGGATCTTCCAGGCTGCGGCCGCCGCCGTGGCGGCCAGCGCGTTGACGAGATTGTGGCGACCGATCAGGTGCAGGGTGAGGGGATGGACGGCCTCCGGAGTGGAAATGAGACCTTCCCAGCAAGCATCCTCCTGATTCCAATGCGGTGGAGCGGCGAAGTGGAAATCCCCCCGCTCCCAGCCGAAGCTGACGAGACGTCGCGTGCCGATCCGGCGGCGCCATTCCGGTGCCTGGGGAGCCTCCTCCGGCAGGATGGCCACGCCCTCCGGCGACAAGGCCTCGTACAGGGATCCCTTCTCCTGGGCCACCGCCTCGATCGTCCCCAGTCCCTCGAGGTGGGCAGCCTGTGCGTTGGTCACGAGTGCGAGATCGGGTCTTGCGAGTGCGCCGAGCGAAGCGATCTCGCCCGGCCGGCTGGTCCCGAGCTCGAGAACGACGAAATCCGGATCATCCTCTCCGTTGAGGAGCGTAAGCGGGAGACCGATCTCGTTGTTGTAGTTGCCGGCGGTGGCCAGTACCCGGCCTGCCGTCCCCAGTATCGTGACCAGCATTTCCTTGACCGTGGTCTTGCCATTGGAACCGGTGATGGCCGCGACGGGTGCTCCGAGCCGTCGGCGGAAGGCGCGGGCCAGTTCGCCCAGGGCCCGAAGCGGATCCGGAACCACCACAGCCGGTTCCAGGGTGAGCCTGGCCCGTTCGGCGATGAGGAGCCCACCGGCTCCGCCCGCAAGCGCCCGCTCGGCAAAGTCATGTCCGTCGGCCAGCCGACCGGTGAGGGCGACAAACAGGTTGCCCGGCACCAGGGTCCGGCTATCGATCGAAAGCCCCCGGCACAACGCGTCCGATCCGCACAAGCGGCCGGAGGCGACCCGAGCGATCTCGGAGAGCGGCCATTCCATCATGGCCGGCTCTCCCCATAGAGCAGCTCGCTCACGTTTTTCCGGTCGGAGCAGTCCAGTTCCCGCCCGGCGACGACCTGGACCATCTCATGTCCCTTGCCGGCCACGAGCACGGCTCCGGTCGAATCCGTGACGGCCAAGGCCAGGCGGATGGCTTCCCGGCGATCGTGCTCGATGCGGAGCCAATGCCCGGGGGGCACCCCGCTTGTGATCTCGCGCGCGATCGCCTCCGGTGATTCGTCCCGCGGATTGTCGTCGGTCACGATGATCCTTTGGGCATGGGCCGCGGCCACACGACCCATGACGGGACGCTTGTAGGGATCCCGGTTCCCGCCACACCCGAAAACGACCGTGATGGGCCCGGACACGTATCCGCGCAGTGACGTGAGCGCCTTGAAGAGGGCGTCTTCGGTATGCGCGTAATCGACAATGACCAGCGGACGTCCCGGTGCCTCAAAGCGCTCGAACCGGCCGGGGGGCGCGCACAGTCGGCCCAGTTGGGAGGCGATTTCGGCCAGGTCGAAGCCACGCAGACGCAAAGCCCCTGCGACGACGAGCAGGTTCTCGAGGTGGAAGCGCCCCCACAAGCGGGTCGCGACCCGTGCGGTCCGTCGGCCTTCGGCCAGATCAAAGGTGAGTCCGTCGGTCGATTGCCGAATCCCCCGGCGGATCGAGAGATCCACGGCCCACCCGGGTTCCGGGTCGCAAGCCACGCGGAGCCGATGCTCGGGGCCGAGGGATCCTTCGGCCCACCCGCGTCCCGTCTCATCGCCCACGTTGAAGACGGCTCCGCGCAGCGGAAAATCGGTAAACAGGCGGGCTTTGGCTGCACGATAGGCCGCGAGATCCCGGTGGTAATCCAGATGCTCCGGCGTGAGGTTCGTAAAGAGGCCGAAATCGAGGCGGGTTCCCAAGAGTCGACCCTGGTCCAAAGCATGGGATGAAGCCTCGAGGGCCACGGCCTCAAGGCCCAGGTCCCGCCAATGGGCCCAGGTCGCCTGCAGGAAGACCGGGTCCGGAGTCGTCCGGTCGTGCGGCTCGAGCCGTCCCACCGGTCCGGCACCGAGTGTACCGAGATAAGCCGAAGGCACCCCGAAGCCCTCCAAGGCCTGGGCCAGAAACCAGGCGACCGAGGTCTTGCCATTGGTTCCGGTCACGGCCGCAAGCCAGAGGGCCGAACTCGGGTGCCCGTAGAAGCGGGCGGCGATCTCTCCCACGTGCTGCCCCAGGCCCGCCACCGCGAGAGCCGGCAGTCCGGTGGGCCTGTCGTGTCCGGGGACCGGCTCGTACACCACGGCCACGGCCCCCCGGGCCCGGGCCTCGTCGAGATACTCCAGGCCATGCTGCCGACTGCCCCTGATCGCCAGGAAAACCGTTCCGGGACTGACCGACCGGCTGTCGAGCGTCAGTCCGGTCACCGCGAGATCGGGCACCGGATCCGTCGTGAACCCTTCGAGGCAGTCAGGAAGGTGGGGGGCGGGCGGCATCTCAGGTTACCGGTGCTCGAGCGTCCAAGAGGATGGGAGGGGTCCGCCTCGGCCAGTGGGAAGGGGGAACCCCGTAGAGACGAAGCGCGCTTTGCATGACCTTGGCGAAAACCGGTGCGGCGATCAGCCCGCCGAAGTAGGCTTTGAGGGCGTGTTTGACGATCACGATCACGACAAAACGCGGATGACCGGCCGGTGCCATCCCGGCAAAGACCGAGTTGTAGACGCGGCGCGAGTAGTGGCCGTGAAGGAACAAGCGGGCCGTTCCCGTCTTCCCGGCCACCCGGTAGTAGGGAATCTGGGCGAGAAATCCCGTACCGGCCGGGGACACGACGGTCTCGAGCATGGTCCGCAGGGTCTTTGCCAGATGGGCACTGATCACGCGGTGGCCCTGGGGAGGCCGCCTCAGGGCGAGAAAGGTGAGCGGGCGGCGGATCCCGCCGTCGGCCAGGACCGAATAGGCACGGGCCAGCTCGAGGGCGGTCACCGAGACCCCATAGCCATAGGCGATCGCCGCATGCGCGGCAGGCGGCCATTCAAACCAGCGGTGGAGAATCCCCGACGCCTCGCCGGGGAATCCCGTTCCCGTAGTCTGCCCGAATCCGAAATCGCGGTAGGCCTGCCAGAGGAAATGACGCGGCAGGGAAAGGGCGATCTTGGCAGCCCCGACGTTGCTCGATTTTTCGAGCAGGGTGGTGAGATCGATGACCCCCCAGTCGGCATCGTCACGGATGGTGTAGTCACCAACCCGGAACACCCCGTGGTCGGTATTGATGAGGCTCCAGGGTTCATAGCGGCCGCTGGCCAGGGCGGCGGAAATGGTGAACGGCTTGAAGGACGAGCCGGGCTCGAACATGTCGGTGGCGGCGCGCGCCCGCATGTCGTCCGGAAGAAAGTCCGCCCGGTTGTTCGGATTGAAGGACGGCAGGCTCACCATGGCCAGGATCTCCCCGGTCTTGGGGTTGACCACGACCACCGAGCCGGACCGGGCCCCCTCCTTCCGGATCTCCTTGCGCAAAGCCCGGTACGCCAGGTACTGAAGCCTCAAGTCGATGCTGGTCCGCAAGCGGTGACCGGGCTCCGGACGACGCAGGATGCGCGCCACGCTCACGGTCTGGCCGAGTCCGTTCTGGATCACCTCCATGCGGCCGTCATGGCCCTCGAGCCAGCGGTTGAACTCGAGCTCGAGACCGCCGGCACCGTGATCATCGATGTTGGTATAGCCGACGAGCTGGGCGGCAATCGCACCGGCCGGATAGAAACGCTTGTCGGCCGGCACGAGAAAGACACCCGGGATCCCCCGGTTCAGGAGCGTTTCGGCCTGAAAGGGATCCATGTTCCGCCGGAGGTAGAGGAAATACAGGTGTCGGGAGGATTCGACGTCGCGGGCGAGTCGGGATTCCGGCCAGCCGAGAAGCGAGGCCAGCTCGGACCAATCGGCTCGCTCGTGGATGAAGACTCGTGGGTCGAGACAGAGATCATCCACCGGAGCGCTGACCGCGAGCGGGTGGCCGTTGCGATCGACGATGAGGCCGCGATGGGCCGGGAGGGTCAGGATGCGGAGCGAGCGTTCCATGGCCTGGCGCATGAGGAAGCGTCGGTCCGCCCCGTCGAGCCAGGCGGCCCGAAAAAACAGTCCGCCCGTGGCCAGGCCGAACATCCCGATCACGAAGAGCCAGCGGAAGCGGCTCGGCGGCGGTTGGGGAGGCGTTTTCACCGGTGCCCCACGATGATGAGTTGGACATGATGGGGGGGGTGCATGCCGAACCTGAGATGGGCCAGACGGGCAATCCGTGCATGGTTGGTGAGCGTGCCCTGCTGCAGGAGAAGCTGCATGCGCCGCGCTTCCTCGATGTGGTGGACGCTTTTCAGCTGAAACAGCAGGGCCAGGCGGCTCCGGTGCTCATAGGTCGCCTGGACGACGAGCAGCGCGCTGGCAAAGAGCAGGATCGCGAGCGCGGCGGTGACGAGCCGGGACACGGTCACGGGAGCCGCTCGGCCACCCGCAGGAGAGCACTGCGGGCACGGGGGTTGATCCGACATTCGGTCGGAGACGGGCGGAGGGGATCTGTGAGCGGACGCAGGGAGGGGACGGGATCCGCTGCGGGGGGATAAGCGGTTTCGGCTCCCTTCATGAAGCGCTTGACGATCCGGTCCTCCAGGGAATGGAAGCTCACGACCGCCAGGCGGCCGCCCGGACGCAACGCTCGGGCCGCCTGGGGCAAAGCCGCACGGAGTTCATCGAGTTCGTGGTTGACCGCGATGCGCAGGGCCAGGAAAGTCCGGGTCGCCGGGTGTCGACGGCGTTCGTGATGCGGCACCACCCGGCTCACGAGGTCCGCGAGGCGGCGGGTCGTCCAGGATCCGGGCCGGCGTCGTTCCTCACCGATGGCCCGTGCAATGCGCCGTGCATAGCGTTCCTCTCCCCACTCGGCGAGCACTCGCTCGATTTCCAGAACAGGCGTCCGCATGAGCCACTCGGCGGCCGTCACCCCCTCTGAATCCATCCGCATGTCGAGGGGACCTTCGGACTGGAATGAAAACCCGCGCTGGGGATCATCGAGTTGCGGAGAGGAGACGCCGAGGTCGAACAGGATGCCATCCACTTTCCCGGTCACGGTTTCAGCCTGGAGCCAACGCCCGAGCTGCGAAAACCGTCCTTCGCAGATCGAACATCGCCTCTCCATACCCAGCGCCTGCCGGGCATGGGCCACGGCCACAGGATCGCGATCGGCCACGATGAGACGTCCGGCGGCTCCCAAGGATTCCAAGAGGGCCCGGGCATGGCCGCCGCGGCCGTAGGTGGCATCGACATAGGTTCCGTTGGGTTCCCGAACGAGCCAGCGGACCACCTCGTCGGCGAGGACCGGAACATGCGGGGTTTCCACGGTCTTGCCGCCTCATAGCCTGAGATTGAGCAGGTCGGCGGGCAGCTCGGATCCCGGCCCAGGCGCTTCGGCGAGCCAGACCCGCCGGTGATCGTCCCAGCGCGTCTCATCCCAGAGCTCGAACTTGTTGCCCTGCCCGATCAAAACCGTGCGATGGTCCAGCCGGGCAAACGCACGCAACGGAGGGGGGACCAGAAGACGCCCATGTGAATCCATGGACACCTCCGTGGCATGCCCCAGGAGCAGGCGTTGCAGGTGTCGGGTCTGGGGGGCGAGGTTCGGCAGGTTCGCGAGCTGGTTCTCGACCGTTTCCCACTCGGGTTGCGGGTAGAGCAGAAGGCACTCGTCACGATCGACCGTGAATACGAAATGGCCGGCACAGGCTTCGGCCAGAATCCGACGGTAACGGGTCGGGATCGAAAACCGCCCCTTCTCGTCCAGCGCGACCTGATTGACACCCCGATACAAAGCCGGCTCCAGAGATCTTTGCGCCCAGTTTTTACCACTTTTTACCACAGCGCAAGTCCCCCGCACCCGGCTGGGACACGACTTGGACAGGCTTTGGCGAGCTTTAATTTTTTACTTCATAAATCATTAACTTAAAGAATAGCCTCGGGAAGCCCTTAAAAGGACTGCAAAAAACAGGACAGGAAACCGGGGGAAACGCGCGCCCCCCGCGCGATGCCCGGCCCGATCAAGGCTCACCCCCCGGTGTTTCAGGACGAAGGATCGTCTAGACTGACGATCATGGGACGAGAGATGGCAGAGCGTCTCGCTCCGCTCGCGGCGGCCGGCAGTTCCGGACGGCCTTGGATGACGCCCGGCATCCTGGCTCTGTGCCTTCTCATCCCGGTGGCCCGGGCTTCCGCCCCGCAAACCTCCGGAACGGGGACACTCCTTCACTTCTCGATCCATGTCACCTCTCGCGTCCACTCCCGCATCCGGGTGGATCTCCATGCCTCCGGACGCGCCGGGAGTCCCGTGGTGGCCGACCGTCTCGCAAATCGCAAACTCGTCTGGGCGGTCGGTACCATCCGTCATCAGGCGGGGCGCTGGCTTCGTTTTCATACGAGCGGGCTCACGACCCGACCGGTCGCCTGGGCGCACGGACGAATCACCGAGTGGCAGGCGACGGATGTGCTCACTCTGGAATCGACCCATGGCAAACGGATAGGTCGACTGCTCGCGCTCTTGGAAAAGCGGCTTGCGGTTTCCAATGCCCGTTACGAACCGGTCGGCAGTGCGAGGATCCGCCATGGGCTCATGCTCAAGGGCCTCCACGAGCTGGCGGGCCTGGCCCGTCACGCCTGCGCGGCACTCGGGAAAACGGGGGTTCAGCTCCTCGATATCCGGATCACGCCCATGGGGCGTCCTTTCCGGCCGCGGCCTCTCCTCACCTTCGCGGGTGTGGCCCGACCGCTGCCTGCGGTACCCGCCCTCCATCACTCGCTCCGGGTGAAACTGACGCTCGCGGCCCGTATCCGCTGCGGCGGATCGTGAGCCCGTCCCGGCGCACGCTAAAAGGGGAAGCGCAGAGTGGGCCGATAAGCCGGGTTCTGTCGAGGGCAGTCATGCCTCTCGATGCATCGTCACCGATGCACTCTAGCGACCGACCCGGGAGCCGTGCGGATCACACGTGTCGCCAAAGCGACGTGCTCCCCTATTTGGTCTTGCTCCAAGCGGGGTTTTCCGTGCCGCGGACTGTTACCCGCCGCGCGGTGCGCTCTTACCGCACCTTTTGCGGTGCTTGCGATGGTCTCGCACTCTTTATCGCTTACCTCAAGCGCCTGTGCGAGAAGGGTGTCATTCGCAAGAGGTGGGGTGGGAACACGAAGGACGATACCGGATCACGAAAACTCCCTCCCCACAGATAACGCTATGGCGCAGGCGCCTCCTTCTCCCCCGGATAGTCTTCCGGCCAGGCCAAGCCCAGGACCTCGAAGGCCTTCTGGGCTGCTGGCCAGTCCACGTCTTCGGCCTCCAGATCATCGAGATCCGGGTGCCAAAGCTCGGGATCGGCCCAGGCGTCGGCCAGGGCCATCGCGGGTTTCAGTGCGGGCACGACTCCGTCGCGGATGATCCCGTCGTGGACCTGGCCATACCAGACCCGAGTGCGCCCGTGAAAGACCACGCCGTCCACGGCCGGGTAGCTGCGGCGGACGAGCACCGCCACTTCCCGCACCTGTGAGATCTGGGTGCTCCAACCGGCATCGTGAAGCACGGTTGATCCGATGAGCACGGAGCTCGGGAAGACGAGTCTCGCTGCCTGGAGGCGGGAGGCCTCCAAGCCTTGCGGGTCGCGGACCCGGTTGTAGTAGATCCCGAGGCGGGGGCCGGCTCGTTCGAGCAGGCCGCGGGTGTGCCATCGGGTCGCGTAGATCGCCGCCTTGTTGGCGTCTCCCCCTAAACGGGCTTGGAGTATGGGCAGGGAGAATACAGCGGGCAGTGCCATGAGATAATCCCGGGCGTTTTGTCGGCTCATGGATCGGACGTTCCATCATCGATCTCATCTGCGGCCTGGGCGACGGTCTCCAGCGTGCGCCGGGTATAGTCCACCATCTGCTCCGCGCCCGCATCGCCCAGACTTTCCCACATTTTCTCGGGTAGCCAGCGCGGAAGCTCTTTTTTCACGGTATCGAGCATCCACGCCCGCTCATAAGTCTGAAGGAAGGCCCGCAGGGCATCGGCCGGGGCACATTCGCCCACGGTCGTGTAGGCCTCGACCTGATTCAGGAAACGCTCGGCCGCTTCTTCCGGAGAGAGCGCCACCTGTTGCCCAAGCCACCAGAAATCGAACATATCCCGGGCCTTGAACCCGGGTCGCGTGGCAAAAGCCGTAATCTTATCCGCGTAGGCGGCCTCTCGAGTTGCAGCCGCGATCGGGGTGCTGGAGCGGGTGATGATTTCGCCCTGGCGAACCGGAAGCCGGAACACTGTCTCGTAGCGATCGAGATAGGAGGGGTCCACGCGCCAGAACTCGACCTTGACCCGGGCCTTGCCCAAGCGATCCGGGTGGGCTGTGCGAAGCTCGAAGGCAGCCAAGCCTTGGGTCGCGTCGGTGCCCCGCCCCCCGTGCAGGCTGACGGTGAGTTTCGGCTGGTCGATGGCGAGCGACTGATTGACCCGATTCACGCATCGCCTCATGACCGTCACGAGTCGCCTGGATTCCAGCCGACTGAGCAGCAGGTCGATGTCCTCAGAGAATCTCGGGGAACCCCAGCTCATGTTGAGCGAGGTACCTCCCTGAAAGGCCATCTGCCGCGGTGTCCACCCCGAGATTGCGGGCAAAGCCTCGATGAAAGCGAATTGAACAGCCGTGCTCCAGGCACGGATCTCCTCTGGTGTAGCGCGCTGCACAGTTTGATACCCGATCTAACTACAAATAAATATACTTAAATGTATATTTATTTGCAAGCTTTTTGTTGTGGATCCTGACTCGAGAGGAAGCGCAGAGTGGGCCGATAAGCCGGGTTCTGTCGAGGGCAGTCATGCCTCTCGATGCATCGTCACCGATGCACTCTAGCGACCGACCCGGGAGCCGTGCGGATCACACGTGTCGCCAAAGCGACGTGCTCCCCTATTTGGTCTTGCTCCAAGCGGGGTTTTCCGTGCCGCGGACTGTTACCAGCCGCGCGGTGCGCTCTTACCGCACCTTTTCACCCTTGCCAGCCGGATGGCTTCGGCGGTCTGTTTTCTGTGGCACTTTCCGTGGGCTCACGCCCCCCAGGCGTTACCTGGCGCTTTGATCCGAGGAGCCCGGACTTTCCTCTCCACGAATGGAGCGACTGCCTGGCCCGCTCTGCGTTTCCGACTCCACTGTACGTGGATCGGACCGGATTTGCAAAATCTCCTCTTCGTTTCGCCGAGAATCAAACCTCGGGGGTCAGAACCTAAAGAACAGGGGTCCGCGTCGGTTTCCATTGGCGGGGGGCCTTGATCGCTTCGTCCTAAATCACAGGACCATTACGCAGACAAATGAACGGGCGACGCCTGGTCTGATTTGTCGCACAGAAGATGATTTTATATATTTATAGATACGGGCACCTCTAAAAATTGAAGTTTTGTGATGCTGGCCATATTTTAGGTTCTGATTGATCAACGAGTTACGGATTGACGGGATTTGGAATTCCCAATTTTTAGAGGTGCCCTTAATGCTTTTTCTGGACGCGGACTCCTACCTCAGTTTGGCCATCCTGATACCAAATTGCCTTAGAAGCCTTGCCATTTTTAATAATTTTAAAGGCGATCTGTGCGTTCAAAACCTTCATAAAGAACT
>JAJYFY010000010.1 GCA_021785265.1 Pseudomonadota bacterium | reverse complement strand
GGCGGCGACGGTAGCGGTGGGCACAAGTCCCCTTTCCCTGGGTGCTTTCGTGGGTCCGGGGGCGTTGATTGCCACAAACAGTAGTGCTTCGGGCAGCGTGGGTGCCCAGATCACCGCTTCGGTTCCGGCGCTGGCGGACGACACGACCTGCGAGCCCAGCGACTTCGTCGTTCAAGCCCCGACTCGGGGTGGGCTCTATTTTGATTCGAACGGTGCCTTTACCTACACGCCATCCTCGGCCACCTACAGTGGCCCGGACGCCTTCACATGGTATGGCCAGGTTTACCCGACATGTGAAGGTGCCGACAATCCGACCTATCCGGTGAGCAACGTTGCGGCGGTCTCGCTCACGATCGACCCGCTGCTTACGGGGCTGGCCGATACGACGCTGGGCGAGAGTTCGAGCAGGCAGGAGGACTTCGGGCTGACCGGGACGGCGCCTTTTAGCGTTTCCCTGACCAGCAGCGACCCGGCGGTTCTTCCGATCTCGGCGGTGACGATTTCTTCCGCTTGTGGGACGACGGAGTCCGATCTCAACTGTACCTTGAATCTGAGTTCCGGGGCTACATCGGGGACCTCCAGTCTGATGGTCACGGCAACCGATGCCTTTGGGGATACGGTGACAAAGACCAATACCGTCACGGTGGCTGCTCCGCCGACGGTGAGTGGTACTCCGGTTTCGATCGTGCAGCCGAAGAGTGGTCAGGAGACGTTGACGTTGACGGGTACGGGAACGCTCACGGTCAGTGCGACGAGTACGAACCCGACGCTGCTTCCCTCCAGTGGGATTACGGGGGAGTCGTCTTGCACGGCGGCGGGGAGTTGCGTGCTTACGCTTGAGCCTGCGGCCGGTCAGACGGGGACAGCAACGGTGACCGTAACGGTGAGTGACCGCTATGGACAGACTGCGAGCGGGAAGTTCACGGTGAGCGTGGTCGGGTCGGCGACGAGCGGAGGAGGAGGCGGTGGAGGTGGGTTCTCGCCCTTGGGGCTTTTGGTACTGGCCGGACTTTTGGGTCTTGAGACGTGGAACCGACGGCGGGTGCGGGGGGGTCGGGGCTAGATCACGGGGTTGGGGGCGGAGTGTATCGCGTATCCCCTTCCCACACGATGGATTCGCACAAAAGACGCACGCCGGTTGTGGCTTTCCGGCGGATCCGGTTCCTAGAGCGCGGAGGAGGCTTCGAGCAGGGCAAAGGCGTTGAACAGGGAGAGAATCAAAAAGTAAAAAAGAGGATGCAGAGCGCAAGCGCGGCTGCAATCAGGAAGATCATCGGGTGGAGATCCGAGGAGAGTCCCAGGTTGATCCAATAGGCCAGAAGGAAAAGCACACCAACGAGAAGGAAGACCGGGAGCAGGCTGCCCAGGTGGAGCAGAGTTAGGATGAGGGGCTCGAGCAGTTTGCTTGAAATATACACATATCTCACCTATCTCACCTATACTCCTCAATATGGATAGATTCGTGGCGATAGGTGAAGCATCTCAAGTGCTGGGGGTGTCCATCACGACACTCCGGCGATGGGAAGCGGAAGGTCGCCTGGTTCCCGAACATACCGCAGGGAAACACCGGCGGTATGATTTGTCCAAGCTCAGGCCGGATGAGATATGCGTATATTTCAAGCAAACTGCCCGAGCCCCTTGGCGACGCTGATCATGACCCCGACGGCGAGCACGAAGACGGGAAGCACGATCAAGGCGAGCGTGAGGATCGCCCATAATCCGTAACGCAGCGTGCCGGGGATCAGGAGGAAGGCGGATTGGCGCGGCCGGCCAGCCGGCTGCGCCGGATGCCGTAGCCGAAATAGACGAGGATACCGAACCCGATCCAGATCGCGAAGCCCCAGTCGGTCGATGGGGGCAGCCCCGAGATCAGCCACGCCGAAAAGCCCATGCCGATCAGCGGAACCACGGGAACCCAGGGTGTGCGGAAGCGGCGTGGAAGGTCGGGTCGGGTATAACGCAGGACCAGGATCGATCCTGAAATCACGATGAAGGCGGAGAGGAATCCGATGTTGACGAGGCGGGCCACGGTTGTGAGGGGAAAGAGACCGGCCACGACGGCGATCAGGAGGCCGAGCGGCAGGGTCGTCCGGTACGGAGTGCCGAAGCGCGGATGCACGCGGGCGAACCAGCCGGGGAGCAGACCGTCCCGGGACAGGGCAAAGCCGATGCGGGCGCCGGCCAGAAGGTTCGCGAAGAGCACGCTCGTGATCCCGGCGATCGCAGCCAGTGAGATCACGACCATGACCCAGGGCAGGCCGATCGCCGAGAAGGCATTGGCGACGGGAGCGGCGTTGTCGAGCGTGGTGTAGGGGACGATTCCGGTCAAGACGAGGCAGACGGCCAGGTAAAGCGCCATCGAGATGGCGAGCGAGAGGACCACCGCCCAGGGCAGGTCACGCTGGGGGTTCTTGGATTCCTCGGCCGCGGTCGTGAGCGTGTCGTAACCGAAGACGGCGAAGAAGACCACCGCCGCCCCCACGAGGACCCCGTGGAAGCCGAAGGGCATGAAGGGGTGCCAGTTGGAGGGATGGATGAAGAACAAGCCGACCGCGATCACGAGGAGCAGGCCTGCGATCTTGATCGTGACGATGGTCGAGTTGAAGCGGGCCCCCCACTCGGTGCGGAGGGTGAGCAGGAGGGCGATCGCGAGCGAAACCCCGGCCGCGATCACGTCGAACACATGCCCCGGACCGCTCCCCATCGCCCCTTGTGCCCAGCGGGGGAGCGTGAGACCCGCCGATCCCAGAAGCGCCTGGACGTAACCGGACCAACCGGCCGCGACCACCGCCACGATGAGCGGGTACTCGAGGAGGAAGTCCCAACCGATGAGCCACGCCGGAAACTCGCCCAGAACGGCGTAGGTATAGGCGTAGGTGCTTCCGGTCACAGGGAGCATGCCGGCAAACTCGGCGTAGCACAGGGCCGCCGCCGCGCTCGCGGTGCCGGCGATCACGAAGGAGAGGATGATGGCCGGCCCCGAATCCCGAGCGGCCACGATCCCGGTCAGGACGAAGATGCCGACGCCGATGATCCCGCCGAGGCCGATCGCGGTGAGGTGTCCCAATCCCAGCACGCGCTTGAACGCCTGGCTTTCGCCGGCTTCTCGCTGGATTTCCTCGACCGATTTGTGACGGGTCAGGTTCTGCCAGATCGCCATGGGCGGCTCCCTTGTTCTGGGGCGGTTTTCCCCATCATAGCAAGGCCGACTCCCCGACGGAGGCCCTCAGTCGATATCCCCGGTGGTCCAGGTGCCGTCGATCAGTCGCCAGAGTCCTGGAACCGGATTGGAATTAGCGAGCTCAGCGGGGAGCCGGGCGGGCCGAATGCCGTCGTAGCAGTAAAGTGCACTGAGACGCCGGATCGCACCCGGCAGACCCACTGACGTGAAGCCGGGCTGGTTCGTGGCCGGGAACGGACCCCCATGGTTCATGGCGGGAGAGACCTGAACCCCGGTCGGCATCTTGTCATTGAGGAGTCGACCGGCCCGCATCCGGAGTACGGTGGCCAGGGGCGCGTAGAAGACCTCATCGGCACCGTTGTGGGCGGAGAGGAGGGTCGCGGTCAGTTGGCCTTCGAGTCCTGCGGCCAGATGGGGCATCTCGGTGGGGTCGACCCCGAAGAGGACGAGGGCGGCGGGACCGAAAGCCTCCGTCTCGAGTTCAGTCCGATGGGCGAGGAAAGTCTGGACGTCGACCGAAAAAAGAGCGGGTTGGGCCCGGAAGCCGGCTTCCGCGATCGGCCGGAGGGCGGTGAGTCGCCGGGCTCCGGCTTCTGCCCAGCGCGCAAGAGCCGCCTCGAACCGGTCGCGGACTCCGGCGGCGAGCAGAACGGCGGTCGGTGCGGTGGCGAAAAGACCGGTCAGGGTCCCGATCCAGGTCTCCGCAGGCGGACCGGACGGCAGGACGATGAGCCCCGGCTTGGTGCAGAACTGGCCGGATCCCAAAAGACAGGAGGTGGCGATTTCGGTGGCCAGGGCCTCCCCGCGCTCGTCCAGGGCACCGGGCAGGATGAAGACGGGGTTCGTCGAGGACATTTCGCCAAAAAAGGGAATGCCGGCAGAGTCGGCGTGAGCCTTGAGGGCGAGCCCGGCCGGGCGGCTTCCCGTGAAACAGACGGCACCGACCCGGGAGTCGCCTGCGAGCGCGAAGCCTGAGGATTCCTCGAGCCCGTAGCAGAGCTGGATGGATCCCGGCGGGAGTCCTGCCACATCCAGGCTGTCTTGGGCCAGGTGGGCCAGGGCCTCGGTGAGATGGGGGTGACCGGGATGGCCCTTGGCCAGAACCGGGTTCTGAGCCACCCAGGCGCTCACGAAGTCGCTTCCGGATAAGGCATTGAAGGCGAAGGGGAAGTTGTTGGGCCCGAAGATCACGACCGGCTTGCCGAGTGGCCCGCGCTGGGCACGAAGATTCGCAGCCGTGTCGATCACCGGTTCCCGCCAGTTTCGGCTACGGGCGATCCGGGCGCCTTCCCGAAGCTGTTTTACGGTGCGGGGCAACTCCACCTCGAAGAGGCGCGGGCGGACCGGCAGGGCGGTCTCCTCGTGGGCAAGTCCGGAGAGCGCCACGGCGTGGGACTCGATGCGGGTCGCGTACTCTTCGAGAAAACGGGCGATCGCATCGGGTGGCGCTTCGGCCAGGATGGGGGCCGCCCGGGTTGCCGCAGCGAGAAAGGCTTCGAGGTCGCATCGGCCGGAGATCGGATATTCACCTGAAATCGGCCGTCCCGTCACCGGGTTCCAGGCCTGGAACCCGGCTCCCCCATCCGCGGAGGGACGGAACGATCCCTCGATCCAGAGTGGGGCCGTGCTCATGACGGCCGTGTGGCCAAAGCCCGGTCGATCACGGACAACACCTCTGTGCGTTCGGGGCCGGCGAGTGGTCGGCGCGGGGGGCGTACCCGTTCGCGGCCGAGCCCGGTCCGCTCCTCGGCCAGCTTGATGCATTGGACGAATCGGGGACCGGTATCCAGGCGCAAGAGGGGCAAAAACCAGCGGTAGAGCCGCTCGCATTCCACCCCGGGTCCGGAGAGCGCCAGCCGGTAGAGCGCCATGGATTCTTCCGGAAAGGCGTTCACGAGTCCTGCGATCCAGCCGCGAGCACCGGCGGCGATGCCTTCGACCACGAGATCATCCACGCCGACCGAAAGGAGGAGTCGCCCCTCCGTGAGCGCCCGCAGGGCCGTGAGACGACGGACGTCGCCCGAGGATTCCTTGACCGCAACGAGGTTGGGGTGGGAATCGGCCAGCCGCCGGATCACCTCCGGGCTGAAGTCCGTGCCATAGGCGATGGGGTTGTTGTAGAGCATGCAGGGAAGGGGGGTTGCGGAAAAGATCTCTGCCATATGAGACTCCATCTCGGCTTCCGTCCCGACGTAGGCGTAAGGGGGAAGGACCATGAGACCGCTCACGCCGAGATCCGAGGCGGTCCGGGCAAAGGCCACCGCCTGATCGGTCGCGAGGGCCGAGACCGAAGCGATCACCGGAACGGTGCGTCCGACCAGGGTTTTCACGACCGCGCGTTTTTCCGGGAGCGACAGGCTTCCCCCTTCCCCGAGTGAGCCCAAGGCCACAAGTCCCTGGATCCCGGCCTTCATCAGTCGGTCGGCATGCTCGGCCAGAGCCTCGTGGTCGATGCGGCCGGATTCGTCAAAAGGGGTGGTGATGGCCGGCCAGACACCGGCAAAGGAGGGCTGTGGGTTCATAAGGATCTCACATCAGATCTCGGAGAGGTGACGTCATCGGAACCCGCCAGGGTCTCGAGACGGGCGGGGAAAAGCGGTGGGCGGGGACGGGCGAACCAGTCCGGGAGGAAGGGCTCCGGCCGAATCTCGGCCAGGGCATGCAGGCAGATTCGACCCTGGCAGGGTCCCATGCCGATCCGCGTGAGGAGCCGGAGCGCGCGCGAATCGGCTGAAGGGATTTCGGGGATCTGACCGAGCGCTGCATTTTCGCAGCGACAAATCACGGTTTCGGGGCGGGCCAGTCGGCGGACCGGTTCGCCCAGCTGGAAATGGCGCGCCAGGTGTCGGGCGTAGGCTTCGGCATGGCGGCTGCGGTCGAACAGGCGGTCGGCCTGACGCAAGTTCCCAAGGGCCGCTGCCCCGGCCAGGGCACCCTGGAGGCGGGCCCGGCCTGCGCCCCCGATCCCGGTGATTTCGCCGGCTGCGTAGATGCCCGGGCGGCTCGTCTCACCCCGGCGTCCGACCCATACCGCGGGATGACGGCTTGCGGTCAGCTTGCAACCGAGCAGGTTCGCCGCCTCGATGTTCGGCACGAGCCCGTAGCCCGTTCCCAAAGCCTCGCAGCCGAGGGTGCGCTCCATCTGGCCGTCCGTGACCACGACTTCCGTAAGTCCCTCCCGTCCTCGTGCCTCGGCGACCCAAAACCCGCGCCAGTAAGGCACGCGAAGGAGTCGTCGCAGGAGGGCGAGGGCCGTGGCGGTCTGGAAGGGCCAACGTGGCAGGAGGGCCAGGAACCGGGCGATGTCGCCGGTCGGCGCCTGCTCGATGATGGCCTCGATATGGGCCCCGTGCCGGAGCAGCGTGGCGGCCGAAGCCAAAAGGAGGGGACCCGAACCGGCGAGGACCACCCGTCGGCCCGCCACGGGCAGTCCACCCTTGACGAGGGCCTGGAGTCCGCCGGCTCCATAGACGCCCGGGAGCGTCCAGCCGGGGAAAGGCAGGAAGAGTTCGCGCGCACCCGTCGCGAGGAGCAGCTGTTGGCCCCGGACGCGCCGTGCGCGCGTCGCGGATTCGAGGACGAGGGTCGGTCCGGATTCGAAGGCGACCAGGCGATGACCCGTGAAGAAGCGGATGGCCTCACACGATTCGAGATCGGCGAGGAGTTGCCGGAGGGGACGGGGCGGACGTTCGGTCGGGTCGTGGCGCCAGATCTGTCCACCGGGGCGCGGATTGTCATCGATCACGGCGACCCGCCGACCGCTTTCGGAGGCGGACCGGGCGGCCTCGAGACCGGCAGGGCCAGCCCCCACGATCACGAGGTCGAAGTCGTCAACCATCCGTTTCCACTCGCAGTCCTGGAGAGAGGGGCGTCTGGCAGGCCAGCCGGAACTCGCCCTCGACCCGGAGGCGACACTCACCACAGTATCCCATGCCACAGAATGGGCCGCGCGGCGTCCCGCCCGGTGCATACCGGAAATGGCCGGTGATGCGGGCGACGGCTGCGGCCACGGTAAAGCCCCCGGGCAGGGTCACTGCGATCCCGTTGACGTAGACCGTGACCGAAGAGGGGCTCATTGGAGGCACCGGGCGGGATCATAGGGTGCGGGGTCGAGGAGACCCCGCCCACCGAGGATCTGCTCGACCAGAAGCTCGGCGGTGGCGGGAGCGGTCGTGATGCCGAGTCCTTCATGCCCGAAGGCGGCCCAGACCGCCCCGCGCCCCGGAACGCGACCGATATAGGGCAGACCATCCGGGGTGGCCGGCCGGAGTCCGGTCCAGATGCGGGTGATGGCGAGCCGGTTCAGGCCTGGCAGGAAGCGCAGGGCCCGTCTCATCATGGCGGCGGTCACGTCTGGTGAGACCAGGGGATCGGAGATCCCGTTTTCGCGCGATGATCCGATCAGGAGCTGGCCGGTGGGTCTCGGTTGGACGTTCATGGCGATGCTGAGTCCGCCGGGGGCATCGAGCCCCTGCGTGTAGCCGGCTTCGACGATCTGGTGGCGGATCAGGGGGGGCGCAGTCTCCGTGATGACGAGATGCCCCTTGCGTGGAATCAGCGGGAGTTCAGGCAGAAGTTCGGATCCGGCGCTCCCCGTGGCGATCACGACCGCGCCCGCAAGTCTGCGCTCGTCCTCCAGGATCACCCCATCGCTCAAAAGGGCCGTGACCCGTCGGCCGGTCTCGATGCGCGCACCGAGTTCCACGGCATGGGTCAAAAACTCGTGGACGGCTTTCGGGGGATAGACGATGCCGTCACCCGCGAGGAGAAGTCCCCCCGCGAGATCACGGGCGAGGGCCGGTTCCTCCTGGGCGAGTCCGGCCGCATCCCGGAGTTCGCATGGAACGCCCACGACCCGGAGTCGGTCATGCCTCTCGGCGAGGTCAGCCAGGTCCGAATCATTTTCGGCGACCCAGAGGGTTCCCGTTCTCCGGTATTCGAAACGTTCGGGATCCCTTTCGAGGATCTTCCGCCAGAGCACGAGAGCGCGGGCGGAAAGCGCGAGCTCGGACCCGTCGAGCGCGACTAGGTGTCCCATGCCGGCGGCACTCACGCCGGCACCCGGGAAGCGGGATTCGATCAGCCGGGTCCGGAGTCCCGCCTTCTGGGCCGTGAGCGCGATACTGGCCCCCACGATGCCACACCCGACGACGATGAGATCAGAATCCATCGGGGTTCCAGTTCACCGCTTCGAGGAGTGGGTCATCGGGCTCGAACAGGAGTTGGGAGCGGGCCGTGAGGTGGGCCCGGCCGCGGATCCGCGGCCGGATGCCGCGCGTCCCCGGACGGTAGGACGCCTCGAACCGGCTCCCGGTAAAACCTTCCTGGCGGTAGATTTCGCCGGGGGCGAGCGCGCCGTCGGCCGCGAGACAGGCCAGGCGGGCGCTGGTTCCGGTACCGCAGGGCGAACGATCATAGGTCAGGGTCGGACAGAGCACGAAGTTTCTGGAATCCGCATCTCCCCCCTGCAGGGGAGCATAGAGTTCGATGTGGTCGATGGGAGCCCCTCCTTCTCCCGTGATGCCCAGGTTTTCGAGGGCCTGCCGGATCGCCCGGGTATAGGCCTCGAGCGTCTCGCGATAGTGGGGTTCGAGTGGGGCCGGGGCCGAGTGGGTGATGAAAAACCAGTTGCCGCCCCAGGCGATGTCACCCGTCACGGGGCCATGGTCCGGGAGGATGCAGGTGACCGCCTTCTGGTAGCGATAACTTTCGACATTGTCGACCGAGACCGCTCCGTCGGGGTGCAGTTCGACGTCGATTGGGCCCACCGCGGTCTCGATCCGATGGTGGCCCGTCTGGATCCGGTCCAGGGCGGCCAGGGTATGGACCAGACCGATCGTTCCGTGTCCGCACATGCCGAGCGAGCCGCCACTGTCCGCATAGAGGACGCCGGTTGCACAGGCCGGGTCGGTGGGCGGGGTCAGGAGGGCCAGAACGGTCGCCAGTGGGGCACGGGGCTCGGTCGTGAGGGCGAGGCGGAGTCTCCCGAAATCGTGGTCCAATCGCGCACGCCGTTCCGGGAGCGGGCCCCCGCCGAGATCCGGGAAGCCGTCCAAGACGACACGGGTCGGCTCGCCACCCGTATGGGAATCTGCGACTTCGATCTTCTGCATCCCGTGAGATTAGCGCGTTCGAGGAGGAAAGGCTTGTTTGGAGTCGGCCGATCCAAGGCCGATTCCGGCATAATCCCTCCCGTGGCCCTGCAGCAGATTTCTCTCGCGGATCTCGAGCGTCTGTTCGACGCTTTCCCGGATGTCGTGTTTTTCGTGAAGGATCGGGCCGGACGCTACCGGTACGCCAACGAGACCCTCGTGCGGAGACTCCGGCGGGAGCAGCGCGAGCAGATCATCGGCAAGCGCGCCTCTGAACTGTTTCCGGTGATCCTCGCCCAGCGTTACGAGACCCAGGACAAAGCCGTCCTGGCGGGCCGGATCATCACCGATGAGCTCGAACTCCACCTCTACCCGGACCATGCGCCGGGCTGGTGCCTCAGCACGAAGCGCCCCCTCCGGGTGAACGGCGAGATCGGAGGGCTCATCGGGGTGTCCCGCGATCTGGGTCGGCCGGATGTGCGTCATCCCGGTTACGCGAGACTCCAGCGCATGGTGGGATGGCTTTCCCAGCATTACGGGGAACCCATCGTCTTCGCGCGACTCGCGGACGAGGTCGGCCTGAGCCTGGGCCAGCTCGAGCGGCTGTGCCGTCGGGTCTTCAACCTGTCTCCACGCATGCTGTTGACCAAGATCCGGATCGACCAGTCCATGGTCGCCTTGGCCGAGGGACGAACCGTGGCGGAGGTGGCCCAGGCTTCCGGGTATGGGGATCAGAGTGCGTTTTCACGCCGGTTTCGGGCCTTCGTCGGACTTTCCCCACGTGACTACCAGAGACTGGCCGGTTGGCCGGCGCGGTCCCGCTCGCGACCCCGTTAGAATGGCAGCTCCTTCAGGAGCCGGGCATGATCGAAAAATTGGCGGTGCTCTGTGCCGGTAACATCTGCCGCAGCCCCATGGCATTCGGCCTCCTCGGAGCGAGGCCGGAACTAGCCGGTCTCGAACTCAGTTCCGCCGGTCTCATGGCGGAAGTGGGAGCGCCGCCGGCACCCGAGGCGATCCGCCTCCTCGCCTCGCGCGGAATCGATATCCGGAATCATCGCGCGCGGCAGGCGACCGTCGAACTCCTCCGCAACCAGGACCTCATCCTGGTCATGGAACACTGGCAACGCGCGTGGATCGGCGGGAGATGGCCGTCCCTGATTGGCCGGGTGTTCCTGGTCGGGCACTGGGGCGGCTACGAGATCGCCGATCCCTACGGCCGTTCCCTTGAGGGTTACGAGCATGCACTCGAGGGGATCGAGCAGGGAATCCGGGAGTGGGTTCCGCGGCTCATGAAATCCGGATCCCCTGCGCGCTCTCGCCGAGAGGAGGGGCCGAAGGCGGACTGAATGCAGCGGGCTCGAAGCCGGCCGGTCAGAACCCGTGCCACAGGCTCAGCGCCAGGACCCCTACGACGAACACCAGGAGCAGGAAACTGTAGAGAAGGCCGATCAGGGCGTAGGCACCCACGGCCCCGATCGCGCTCTGGCCATAAACCCGCTTCTGCATGAGTCCGGGATAGACGAAGAGCCAGAGTCCGGTGAGCGTTCCCAAACTGGAAAACAAGCCCGGGAGGAAAGGGATGCCCGCCGTCCAGGAAGCGAGGGCCGACAGGCTCACCAGCACGATCAGGTCCAGAAAGACGAAGGCGTGGCTGTGGAGCGCCACGATCAGGTGCTCGATGTAGGACCGGCGGCGAATGAGGAGTTTGAGGAGCAAGGCAAAGAACGGCAGCAGCACCAGCATGGCGACCGGCAACAGCCGGAAGGTCGCATCCAACCACTCGCGCGGATGCTCCAGTCCGGCCTGGAGACGGGCCGGGAGTTGGAGGATGCTGTCTTTTGGAGTGCCCCGGGCCAGCTGGGCCAGTCGCTCCCGGGCAACCTGATCGATCGTGGTCTGCGCGACCTTGAGGTCTTTCTTCCGCAGCCCCGCCGCGAGGTCGGCTTGGTCCAGCCGGTGTGTGACCGTATCGATTTCCTGGGTGCGGACCAGCCGGACAGCCTGGGGAGTCCGGGCGAGCTCGAGGCGCGTGAGGTCGCTGAGCGTCACGCGGGCGGGAGATTTCACGACCGTTAGGGTGAGATGGATCACGAAGAAAGCCGCCACAGCGAGAAAAAACATGAGCTTGAAGGGCGCCACGTAGCGCACCCGGTGCCCCCGGAAATATTCGGCCGTGAGGTAGCCCGGACGCAGGAATAGCGGAACCAGGGTGCGCCAGACCCGGTTATCGAAGTGGAAGCTATCGTCAAGGAGGGTATGGAGTGCGCTCCCGAACCTCCCGAGCGGGTCGTGTGCTTCCTGGCCGCATTGGTGGCACCAGGGACCGAGAAGCGTCGTTCCGCAGTTGCGGCAGGACTCGCAGGGCGGTTTCTGGTTCTCGGGTGGACTTTCGGTTTCGGTTGCCGGAGGGGAGGGTTCCAAGATCGGCCGCAGGGAAGCGGAAGCCATTGTCAGCCTGTCCGAATCCGGTCCCCAAGTCAAGATCGTGGAGGGCACCCCGTGCAGGTCCAGCGCCAGGCGTCCCGGCAGATGGCCTCGAGTCCCCGTTCGCTCTGCCACCCCAGAAGCTCCCGTGCCCGATCCACGGCCGCCCAAGAGGCGGCAATGTCCCCGGGCCGGCGCGGGCCGATGCGGCGGGGGAGGGTTCGGCCGATGACGCGCTCGAAGGCCTCGACCAAATCGAGGACGGAATATCCCCGTCCCGTGCCGAGATTGATGGCGATGAAACCCGGATGGGTTTCGAGGTAATCGAGGGCGGCGAGGTGGCCCTGGGCGAGATCCATGACGTGGATGTAATCCCGGATCCCGGTGCCGTCCGGTGTCGGATAGTCATTTCCATGCACGATGAGTTCGGGCCGTTCACCGCAGGCGACCTGGCACAGGTAGGGCATGAGGTTATTGGGGATCCCTTTCGGGCGTTCGCCGAGTGCGCCCGTCTCATGCGCTCCTGCCGGGTTGAAGTAGCGGAGGGAGGCAATGGCCCAGCGGGGATCGGTGGCCGCGAGGTCCCCGAGCAGGGTTTCGATCATGAGCTTGGAGCGACCATAGGGTTGGGCCGGATCCAGGGGCGAGGATTCGGAGAGGGGTGGGGCGTGGGAGGCACTGTAGACGGTTGCCGAAGAACTGAAAACCAAAGTGTGGAGGCTGGCCTCTGCCATCTCGCGGCACAGCACGATCGTGCCGCCGACGTTGTTCGCATAGTAATCGAGGGGAGCCGCCAAGGACTCGGCGACGGATTTGAGGCCGGCAAAATGGAAGACGGCCGCGATTGCCGAGCGGGCAAAGAGGCGCGCCAGGAGGGCACCGTCCCGGACGTCACCACAGACGAAATCCGGACGTCGCCCGGCCACACGCTCGATCGCCGCCACAACCTCGACCGTGCTGTTCGAGAGGTTGTCCAGGATGAGGACATCGTAGCCGGCCTCGAGCAGGAGGACCGACGTGTGCGATCCGATAAAGCCCGCCCCTCCCGTCACGAGAACGCGGCGGGGGGGGCGGGTGGATTCCTGGGGGTTCATCTCAGGGGGTGTTGCCTCGAGGCGATTGCGCCATGATAACGGCTGGATGATCCGGCGGGGAGAGGATCCCCCGACCGCCGCGAGGGATCAGCCGGAGGGCGGATACATGATCGAACCGAAGCGCTCGTCTGGATTTTCCACCATGAGATCGATGATGATCGGCACGAGTTCGAGGAGGATCGAGGCACCGTCTTTGACCTGGCTCCGGTTGAGCTGGCTGTTCCAGGTCGCCCCGCCGTGGATCAGCTGATTGCGCAGCACATAGAGACGATCGAAAACCACGGACAGGACTTCCTTGACCTTTTGGTCGAGCAGGGCCTGGACCGCCTTCCGGGCGCTCGCCTGGAACGATTCCTTCCACTGCTCGCTTGCGTCATGTTCGCGCATCGCGCGCCAGAAAGGCTCGAAGACAAAGCGGTTCGAAGTGAGGGTGCGGATCGGTCCCGAGTACTTTCGGAGGAGGAGCGAGTGGATCCGGCCCTCCCGATCGAGCGACACCAAAAGGTCGAAAAACCCCCTGAGCTGCTTGCGGGTCTCTTCGTCGGCTTCAAATTCCTGGGCGTAAGCCGCATTGAAGGCGATCCAGAGAAAGATGAACTGGCTGTCCGGGTCGCCGGCTTCCCGTTCCGCCCGGGCGAGCCAACTCAGGGCCCGGTGCAGACGGATGTAGGAGGGGGAGTCGTGAGTCTCGCCCCGCTGATGAAGTTTTTCCTTGAGCGCTGTCGAATCCATCCCTTCGTCCGTTGCCATGATGAAAATCCTGGTTGAGGTGCGCGGTATTATGCCCTTTTATGGGATTTTGGGCGAGAGGGTCCGTGAAGCCCAGGGGAAAGGGGGGATTGGACCGGGGGGGGGGAGGACTAAACCCTTGGCTTTCAACCTGCATCTAATACCATATGGAGCGACCGTGGAAATGACCGTTTTTCTGCCGGCCCGGGCCGTGATGCAGGAGGGCCACCCCCGAGCGGAACCGCCCGAGGTCGCCCTCGTGGAACGGGCCCGACGGGGAGAACTCCGGGCCTTCGAGGCCCTCTACCGGGTCCACGTGGGTCGCATCTACGCCCTCTGTCTCAGGCTCAGCGGCCATCCCGGGGATGCGGAGGAGGCGACCCAGGACTGCTTCATCCGGGCCTGGCGGGGTCTTGCCCGCTTTCGAGGAGAAGCCACCTTTTCCTCCTGGCTGCACCGGATTGCGGTCCGGGTCGTTTTTGAGCGCTTTCGCGACGGTCGCCTGGAACGGAGCTTTTCATACGCATCGACCGATGAGGAGATCGAATCCGTGGCACTGCCCGCGGCTCCGGACGGGCTCACGCTCGACCTGGAGGGGGCGATCCGGAAACTGCCGCCGATGGCCCGTCTGGTCTTTGTGCTCCACGATGTCGAGGGTTACGAGCATCTGGAGATCGCCTCTCTCCTCAAGCTTGCGGAGGGAACGTCAAAAGCCCATCTCCACCGTGCCCGGAGGCTGCTCCAGGATCAGTTGGGATCATGAACAAGGAACCCCACTCCACGCTCGAAAAGGCCCTCTCCGCGCTGCCACGGGATCGGATGCCGGAAGTCGATCTGTGGCCAGGAATCGCCCGGACGATCCGTTGCCGCCGGCGTACCCGGCAAGTCGCCGGATTCGGTGCGACCTTGGTCATGGCCGAGATCCTGGCCTTCTCGCTCGGGCTTTTTTCCCCATCGATCACGCCCGGGGGGCGCGCGGTCTCCCGTGCGGCTCCGCCGATCAGCCTGGCCGCCGCCTTTGTGACCCGGGCGGCGGCCGATCCCACCCTTCCTCTCCCGGTCCGGAAGTCGCTTCCGGCCGATCTCCTCACTCTCGACCAGGCCCGGTCGGCACTCGAGCGCAGCCTCGTCCGTGATCCGGACGCCCCGGCCGTACGGGGATTGCTCGTTCAGGTCGAAACCGAGCGAGCCCGTTTTCTTGCGACCGTTGAAGATGCCCAACTCCATACGAGGAACTGGCAATGACCCCAAAATCCCCGATCCTGAAAATCCTGTGTGTGCTCCTTTTGCCGGCTGCGTTCCTCTCCAGCATCAAGAGCGCTGAGGCCGCCCCGCTTCGTACGCTCAAGCTGTCGCGGCCACTCGCGCTCCACGCCCGGGTCCTGATCGTGAATGTGGCAGGCCAGGTCACCGTGACCGGCTGGAAGCATCCCGCATTCCGGCTCACGGGCACGATGGATGCCCGCGACCGTCTCCGGGTTCGGGACCAGGGGCACCGCTTGATCATCCGGATCATGAGGCGGCACCCCGGGCAGTCGGAGACCGGAATCCGGGGAGCCCATCTCCTGTTGGATATTCCGCGTGCGAGTCGGCTCACCGTCCGCACCGTGAGTGCCCGGGTCATGGCCCGGAACCTCGTGGGTCCCGTCCGGCTCAAGACCGTGAGCGGATCCATCAAACTCCAGTCTTTTTCGCACCGGATCGTGGCCAAATCGGTGAGCGGGAGCATTGCCATTGAGGGTTCGGCCCGACCGGCACGGATCATCGCCCATACGGTGAGTGGGGGGATCACGATCCAGAGTGTGGCGGGACAGCTCCGTGCCGGCAGCGTGAGCGGGTCAGTCTGGGTCGGATCCGCTGCCCTCAGACGAGCCCTTCTGAGGTCGGTTTCGGGGCCGATCCAATTTGTGGGCCGCATGATCCCAGGCGGGCGCTATATCCTGGGCAGCGTGAGCGGGAACATCGGCTTTGCCCCAGCTCCGCGGCCGGGGGCCGTGTTCCAGGTGGTGACCCTGAGCGGCGACATCAGCGATGCGATCGGCCCGCCCGCCCATCCGCGCAGCCAGTTCGGACCGGGCGAAGTCCTCCATTTCGTGAGCGGGCCCGGCGGAGCGCGGGTCCGGATCCGGACCCTGAGCGGGAACATCGGCCTCGAAAAAATGACCCGGGGACACTGACCTCGTCGAAGCGGGGGGGCCGGGAGCGTCCTGAACGGGCGTTCCGGGCCTTTTTCCCGTTTGGAGCTCTATCCCGAGTATGGAATAATCGGTGGACTGAAACCGTCCCAAGGCATCCCATGACCGACGATAACCGCAAGAAGGCCCTGACCCAGGCGCTCGGGCAGATCGAAAAGCAGTTCGGCAAGGGAGCGGTCATGCGGCTCGGCGATGATGTCGAGCCCCGCGACGTGGAAGTCATCCCGACGGGTTCGGTCGGACTCGATCTGGCTCTCGGCATCGGTGGCCTTCCGCGCGGGCGGGTCGTCGAAATTTATGGTCCGGAATCCTCGGGCAAAACCACCCTCACCCTCCATGTCATTGCCGAGGCCCAAAAGCAGGGCGGCGTGGCCGCCTTCGTCGATGCCGAGCACGCGCTCGATCCGGGCTATGCCCGGAAACTCGGGGTCAAGGTGGAGGAACTTCTCATTTCCCAGCCCGATACCGGCGAACAGGCGCTCGAGATCGCCGACATGCTGGTTCGCTCGGGGGCGGTCGACGTCGTCGTCGTGGATTCGGTGGCGGCGCTCACTCCGCGGGCCGAGATCGAGGGCGAGATGGGGGACTCCCACGTGGGACTCCAGGCCCGGCTCATGTCCCAGGCCCTCCGCAAGCTCACGGGAAACATCAAGCGTTCCAATACGCTCGTCATCTTCATCAACCAGATCCGCATGAAGATCGGCATCATGTTCGGCAATCCGGAGACCACGACGGGCGGCAACGCCCTCAAGTTTTACGCGTCGGTCCGGCTCGACATCCGCCGCATCGGCACGGTCAAGCGGGGCGAGGAAGTGATCGGCAGCGAAACCCGCGTCAAGGTCGTGAAGAACAAGGTGGCTCCGCCGTTCCGCCAGGCGGAGTTCGAGATCCTCTATGACCGGGGAATCTCGCGCGAGGGGGAAGTGCTCGATCTCGCGGTCGGCGCCGGACTCATCGAGAAATCCGGATCCTGGTTCAGCCTCAAGGGTGAGCGGATCGGCCAGGGGCGGGACCATGCCCGCCAGTACCTGGCCGACCATCCCGAAATCCGCGCCGCGCTCGAGAGCGAAATCCGTGAACGGGCCCCGGCGGCGGGCCGTCTGGGTACCCCGGATCGTCCCCCGGGTGAAGCGGACTGAAACCACGCCCCGCGACCGGGCCCTCACCTGGCTGGCCCGGCGTGAATACTCGACCTTCGAACTCCGTGAACGGCTGGTCCAGAGCGGTTGTCCGGAAGGTGAAGTTGCGCCTCTCCTCGAGGCGCTTTGCAACGCGGGGGCGCTCAGCGACGGGCGCTTCACGGAAGAGTTCGTCCGGATCCGTCTGGCCCGGGGTGAGGGGCCGCTCCGGATCGCCCGGGCCCTCGAGATGCGCGGCATCGGCCGGGATCTGGCTGCCCGCCATCTCGACCGGCCTCTGGGAGAATGGGTCCGGGCCGCCGAGGCGGCACGCCGTGCGCGCTTCGGCGTTAATCTTCCGGAGGATGCGGGTACACAGGGTGCCCAGGCCCGTTTTCTCCTGAGGCGGGGATTTTCCGCCGACACGGTGGCCGGGCTCTGGCAGTCATGGGGCCGGGAGTTCCTCGAGGATTAGAGCCCGGTGGAGTGAGGGCTGGGTAGGGGGGGCAAGATCCGGTGTGATCCGGGCTCGCCCTCGGTCATGCACAAGACGGGCCCTGGGGATGCGTAGAGTGCTCAGCTTTTGCGGCCACTTCCCCCCGCTCGTTCCCAGACCGTCACCTGGGCCAGGCCGTGCTGGAATTTGCGCGCGGTCTCCCGGATGACGAAGGGCAGATCGAAGGGATAGCCCTCGAGCAGGCGAAAGTGTGGAGCGAGGGTTTCCCGCAGCGTCTCCAGCGTGGTCCGGTTCTCTCCGTTCTCGCGGAAACCACCCAGCCAGGCCTTCCGCGGCGTGTGCTCGACCAGCCAGGTATAGGGAGAGGTGAGGAGGAGGAGCCCGCCGGGATGGATCCTATCGCCGATGGTTTCGAGGAACTTCGCCGGATCCCGCAAGCGGTCGATGAGGTTCGCGGCCACCACGAGATCGTAGCCGGTGTAGATCGCTTTCAGGTTGGTGGCGTCATCCTGGAAGAACTCGACCCGGCCTGCGGTCTCGGCGAGCCCGAGACTCGCGAGGTCGGCGGTCCGATAGCTCATGATCTCCCCTTCCTCGACGACGGCATACGGATAGCGGCCGTCGTCCCGCAGCCGGACCCCCACCTGGATAAACCGGGCGGAGAGATCGAGGCCCGTCACCTCCGGACAGCCCCGGGCCAGTTCAAAAGCCGTCCGGCCCACCGAGCAGCCGAGATCGAGGGCCCGTCGGAGGGGGCGACCCACGGCTAGGGCGAGTGCGTGCCGGGCCACCGCTTGCGGGAAGTTCGGAACCCCGAAGTATTCGGTGCCGTAATGGAACTCCGCGTATTGGGTGAGCGCCTGGTCGGTCTCATAGACGGGGATCGCGGGCAGCCGGTTTGCGGACTCGACGTAGCGGAAACCCGCGTGCTGGAAGAAATGGCGGCGAAAGGCGTACCGGGCGCTGGCCTGGGTTTCGTTGCCGAGACTCATGAAGGAGCCACCCAGGAGGAGATGGTGCGCCCCATCGAAGGTCGGGACCGAAAAGTCGTCGTAGAGGGAATGGGGCATAAAACCCGGAAAGGGGTAAATCGCGGTTTCGGTCCACTGCCAGACATTGCCGACGATGTCGCAGAAGGACCCCTGCGGAAAACGGTCGACGGCCGCCGGCGAGGCGCCGTGGGAAAGCCCGAGATTGCCGGGTGCCTCGGTCCAGCCGTCACAGTCGCTGAGCCCGCTCGTCTCGCGGATCCGGTGCCACTCGGCCTCGGTGGGCAGACGCAGGCTCCGTCCCTCGCGCTCCGAGAGCCAGCGGCAGAAGGCTCGAGCCTCGTGGCAGTTGACTTCGACCGGCCAGTTCCAAGGCATGGGGCGTTCCTCCGCCAACAGACGGAGCATCCAGTCCCGCCCGTGGCGGATCCAGAAGGTCGGGTGACGGGCCTGGGCGAAGCCGAGCCAGTCACGGGCCTCATCGGTCCAGTAGTGGAGGTCCGCGTATCCCCCGGATTCGACGAAAGGCAGAAACTCACCGTTACTCACGAGCAGACGGGCGGCCGCAAAGTCATCGAGCGGGATCTCCTCCTTCCCGTATTCGTTGTCCCACCCATAGAGCCGGTGTTCCCGCTCCTTGCCGAGTCGGACGGTCCCGGCCGGGACGGGGATCAGCCGGTTCGGAGGCGCAGGACCGCCCTCGGTGACCGCCGGAAAATCCAGGACGGGACGAACCTCGCCCAAGGGCAGCTGGCGCATCAGGACCGAACTCGTCTCGAGGTGGATGTTTTCGTGCTCGATCCCCATGAGGATGGCCCACCACGGGGAATCCCAGCGGATGGGGAGCTCGAGCGGGAGGCGGGCGATCAGGCCATCGACCCGCTCACGGACCCGATTGCGATAGTCGGCCACGCGGGCGAGCGCGGGCCAGTCATAGTGGCGATCGTCGAGATCATCCCAGGACATCTCGTCCACGCCGATGGCGAACAGGGATTCCAGGGTGGGGTCGATCCGTTCCTCGAGAAGTCCGGCCGGAAGGAGCTTGTTGATGTAGAAGACAGCTGTGTGGCCGTAATAAAAAATGAGCGGGTGTCGCAAGGCAATGGCCTTCCGGTACCAGGCGTCCTCTGTCGCCAGGTGTTCAAAGAGCCTTTCGTAGAGGGAGAAGGTCCGCTGGAATACCTCGCGGATCTCCCGCCGTTTCGCCTCTGGATCCCAGCCCTCCAGGACCAGCGGCGGAATACGAACCGCTGCCATCGCTCATCTCGTCTGCATCTCGTCCGAGTCTACCATCCTTCCGCGTTTGCGGACCGGGGACCGCTTGGGTTACATTGGAAACGTTCAGTCGGGTATTCCATAGACTTGCCAAGCATGGGGAAAAAGCAGGAAATCCCGGTCGCTTCATCGCGACTGGCCGTGGCTCACATGGACGCGGATCTGGTCCTCGCGGGCACGGATCCCCTGCTCGAGGATCTTTTGGGACTGGGATCCGGTGACCTTGAAGGACGGGGCCTCCTGGAGTTCGTTCCCCCCTCCCACGGGGATGACCTGCGCGCGGGACTGGCCCGTGCTCTCGGGGACGGGGATCCGGTATCGCGCCTCCGTTTCCCGATCGTGACCCAGGCAGGCTCCATCCGCTGGCTCGAGGCCGTCTCCGTCACCACCCGCCGCGGACGCAAGCGCCACCTTACCCTGGTCTGCCTGCCGGATGCCTCCACCTTACCGGACCACGCCGAGACGGAACGCTCTGGCATGGCGAGCTGGAACGAGGAGGCGATCTGTGCCATCCGCTCCCTGGCCCACATGAGTAACCTCCGAGACCCCTACACGGGCTTGCACGAGAGCCGGGTCGGAGCGCTCTCGGCCGCCATCGGTCGTGCCCTTGGACTGGATCGGCGGACCTGTGAGACCCTCCGTCTGGCCGGTGATGTCCACGATATCGGCAAGGTTGCGGTACCGATTGAGATCCTGACGACCGCTCGGCACCTGACGGAGCCCGAGCTCGAGATCATCAGGAGTCACCCGCAGCATGGACATGCCATTCTCGAGCACCTCGACCTGCCTGATCCCGTGGCGATGGTTGCTCACCAGCACCACGAGCGGCTGGACGGCAGTGGCTATCCCGACCACCTCACCGGAGCCGGGATCCGGCTCGAGTCCCGGATCCTTGCCGTGGCCGATGTGGTGGAAGCCATGTCCTCGCACCGGCCCTACCGGCCGTCGCTCGGTCTCCGTGCCGCCCTCGCCGAAGTGGAGCAGGGGAAGGGCAAGACGCTGGATGCGGAGGTGGTCGAGGTCTGTCTCGGGTTTTTCAGCCGGACGGGTTTTGACTGGCCGGCGGACCTGTACTGAGGACGGAGTCCCGGACGGACGGTGGATCGTGGGTTGCGCGGAACAGAAGGGGCCTTGTTTCCGCGGGATTCGCGCTGTCAATCCAATTCTGAAACGTCCTCTTTTGGAGGGTATGGATCAGGGATGGTTTTGCGGGATGAAGTAAGAACGACGCTTCCAGGGATGGTCAGGGGCCGGCTTGAAGGTGGGTCGGGCGAGCTGGGCGGTCTTAGCCTGGTCGACGGTGGCCTGGACGCTTTTTTCGTCGTCGAGCGGGATGGGGGGTGCGCCTTGGCTGAGCCGGCGATAGGGCAAGATCTGGCCCTGGTGGAGCAGGGTGACGGAGCCGTCGAAGGTCTCGGAGACGGTGATGAGTGCGCCCCGAAGGCGATAGCCCTGGCCTTGGCCAGTGAGTTGGTACTCCCGGTTCTGGTATTGGAGGGTGAGGTTTTTCGAGAGCTTTCGGGTCTCCTGCAGGCTGAGGATCAGGTCGAGTTCCCGGGGGCCATGTTGAACCGGCCGATGGGCATCGATGGGGTTGTGGGGAAGGACGGCGAAGCGCGGGTTGTAGGCGCGGATAAAGTCGGGGAGGAAGGTGTTGGCGGTTTCGAGAGTAGAGATTCCCGCGAGACACAGTTCCTTGACCAGGCGATCCTGAAGGGTCTGGTTGGCCCGTTCTACCCGGCCCTTGGCCTGGGGCGTGTGAGCGTGGATGGGCTCGATATCGAGAGTTCTGAGGGCCCGGGTGAAGGGGGTCGGCCCACCCTCACGGTGGGTCTGGTTCATGCGGAAGATACTACGCTGGTCGGAGTAGAGGGCTACCGGACGGCCGTGCTGAGCCAGGTAGATCCTGAGGGTTTCCCTATAGGCTTGGGTCGTCTCGGCGGGGGCAAAATGCAGGGCCATCCCTTCGCTCGTGGCATCGTCGATGAACACGATCAGGGTGCAGTCAGGGCCACGGCCCTCGAACCCGTCGTGGGGTGAGCCATCGATCTGAACCCACTCACCCCGGCAGGGTCGACGGGGGCTTTCGGAAGCCCGATCACGGTCGGCGGGGATCCCACACAGGTGATTCTGAGTCCCGACGGGTCGACCGCCTACGTCCTGAATCACGATAGCCAGTCGATTTCCGTCATCGACACGGCGACGGACATCGTAACCAAGACCTTTAGCCTCACGGGGCTGTATTACGGCTATCCCTACGCGGGGGTCATCAGTCCGGACGGCAAGACGCTCTACATCACGGATGAGTATTACGACGCCTATGCGATCAATGCCCAGACGGGGGCGCTCGAGGCGACCTATACCCTCGGGGCGGCGGTGGGAGATGAAGTCTATCCCTATAACCTGGCGATCGGTCCCACCGGGGGGCATGTCTACGTCACTGAGTACGAAGGAGGTTCATCCGGAAGTTCGGCTACCTATGGGGGGCTCGGCATCATCAACACCCAGACGGGGACCGTCACGACCGTGACCTTGGCGAATCTGGCCCTGCCCGGGGCACCGTCGAACGTGGCGTTTACCTATCCCTACCCGGGCATCGTCGTGAGCGGGGATACGGTCTGGCTTTCGGGTTACCCTTACGATTCGGCAGATAACACGTACGGCGTCGGGGTCGTGGCGATCGACACGGCAACCGACCAGGCGACCCAGTTCGTCGAATTTGAGACGGATTACTCGGGCACCTTTGATCCCGAGTATCTCTATCTCGACCCCTTGGGCGGTTCACTCTACATGCCGACGGACAGTACGAATTACGGCACGGTTGCGCTCAATTCCCAGACGGGATCGTTCCAGTTCATTTCGACCGTCTCCGACTCCTATGCGGCCGCTTTCGTGAATGGGGGGACGGAACTTTACGTCGATGGATACACGAGCCCGACGAGCACGGCCGATGTGATCGACACGAATCCCCAATCGGGCCAGTTTAACCAGGTGGTCTCGACCCTCACGAATGCCCCTGCGGATGTGTACTCGATCGCCGCGACTCGGGGACCCTTTTACGGCAATGACTCGGCGGCGATCATCGAGGCGCCGGCGGGTCCGTACACGGGATCGGTGGCGAGCTACGTCACGAACACGACCGGATGCACGCCGGTCTTCAAGGTGACGACCGAGCCTGCGAGCGGGGATTTCGAGCTGAGTTCGGCCACGGGGGGTTATACGTTCACGCCGCCGGTGGGGGATTTGTCGGCGAGTGGGAGTTTTAGCTGGGAGGCCACGCTGCCTGCGACCTGTGCGGCGGACCCGGGCGGGGGGGCTGGGGGCACGGTGACCGTGATGTGGACTCCGGCCTTTGGGTCGATTGGACCCCTGACGCTGACGTCCGGTCAGTCGAGTGGGACGGTGTCTTTCGAGGTGTTTTCGGCGGAGCCGGTGACGATTACGGCGACGTCGAGTGATCCGGCGGTGGTACCGCCCGGGCTTATCGACCTGGCTTCGGGTTGTCAGGGGAGCTGCACGCTGAACCTGACGACGGGGGTGGCGGGGACGAGCACGGTGACGCTCACGGCGACGGAGCCCTCGGGGCTCACGGGGAGCACGAGCTTTTCGGTGGCGGTTTCACCGGCGCCGACCGCAGGGGGAGGCGGGGGCTTTGGGCCGTGGGTGCTCTTCGGGCTTCTGGCCTTTGTCTTCCTGAGACGTCGGGCGGTCACGGCCTGAACGGATGGTGGAGGAGGCCCGGGGCATTCGCCCCGGGCCTCCTTGTTTTTCAGGACGCCCCCAAAGCGGTCGGGATGCCGCCCGTTCCTTGAGTTCGATGCGCACTCTCGTTACACTCCAAAAAACGGGTCCATCGAAGGCTGGAGGCACTGAGGGGCCCGCTTGCCGTGATTCATGACCACCTTTCCGGGAGCCACGATGCGCCTATCCCGCCTCTGCCTGATGGTCTTCCTGTGCAGTTTGAGCGCGAGCCCGCTCGCGTGGGCCACCTCTCCCCCCCGTTCTGAAAACGGTCTCGCGCTCACGCCCCCCATGGGTTTCAATGACTGGGCCCATTACGGGTGCCACATCAGCCAGAGGCTCTTCGTGAAGACGGCACAAGCACTCCTCCGGACCGGACTCGCACGCCTCGGTTACCGTGACGTCAACATCGATGACTGCTGGATGGCCCGCCACCGCAACGCGTACGGACAACTGGTTGCCCGGCGCACGCTTTTTCCCCGTGGTCTCAAGTGGCTCGGGCACTACCTCCACGCCCACGGACTCAAGTTCGGGATCTACGAGGATGCGGGTTACAAGACCTGCCAGGGTCGGCCCGGCATGTATGGTCACATCCGTGAGGATGTCCGTACCTTTGCTGCCTGGGGGGTGGACTACCTCAAGCTCGATTACTGCGATCCTCCGATGAACCGCTACCCGGGCCTCGACTTCTCCCAGGTGGCGCACCGGGTCTATGGCGCCGTGAGCCGGGCGCTTCGCCATTCCGGCCGGGCCATCGTCTTCAGCTGTTCCCCACCCGCCTACGTCTACGGGCAGCCCAAGGCCTATGCCGAGGTCATGTCCTGGATCGGATCGGTCTGCAACCTCTGGCGTACGGACGACGATGTCTACGATGCCTGGAAGAGCATTCTGGCCAACTACCAAGGTAATGTCGGACTCTGGCGCTATGCCCATCCCGGAGCCTGGAATGATCCCGACATGCTGGAGGTGGGTAACCCGGGACTCACCCTGTGCGAGCAGCGCACGCAGTTCAGCCTGTGGGCGGAAATGGCCGCTCCCCTCCTCATCAGCACGGATGTGGCCCATCTCAGCCCACAGGCGCTCGCCATCCTGTCCAACCGGGCCGTGATCGCGGTCGACCAGGATCCGCTCGGGGTTGAGGCGCGCCGGGTCCGGCGCGAAGGTCCCATCGATATCCTGTCCCGACCGCTGGTCGGGGGTGCGCATGCGGTCGTCTTCTTCAATCGGGGACCGGCAGTCGCCCGGGCCACCGTCCGCCTGACGACGCTCGGCATCCGGCGCGGTCCGGTTCTTCTTCGCAACCTCTGGACCGGAAAAGCCGCTGTGGCCCGTGACCGGATCACGGTCCGGGTGGCCTCCCATGGCGTCGTCATGTTCCGCATCCGATCCGTCGGGAGCCACCCGGCGATCCGTCCGGCCCCCACCCGGGCGGATTGGGTTCACAATTGAAGGATCTAAGGCCGAAGAATCGGCCACCGCAGGAGAGACCGGGGGTGGACCTCAAAGACATTCGGCAGAGTTTCACCGGGTATTTCGAGGGCTCGGGGCATACGGTGGTTCCTTCGGCTTCGCTCATCCCGGCCGATGATCCCACGCTGCTCTTTACCAATGCCGGGATGGTGCCCTTCAAGGATGTCTTTCTCGGACTCGAGACCCGGCCCTACCGCCGGGCCGTGAGCGTGCAGCGCTGTGTCCGTGCCGGGGGCAAGCATAACGATCTCGAAAACGTGGGCTACACGGCGCGCCATCACACTTTCTTCGAGATGCTCGGGAACTTCAGCTTCGGGGACTACTTCAAGGCCGAGGCCATCCCCCTCGCCTGGACCTACCTGACGCAAGAGCTCGCCCTCGATCCCAAACGGCTCTGGGTCACGGTCCACCCGGACGACGACGAGGCCTTTACCCTCTGGCGGCGGAAGATCGGTATCCCGGAGACACGGCTCCGGCGCATTCCGGGTGATGATAATTTCTGGTCGATGGGCGAGACCGGTCCCTGCGGACCCTCGAGCGAGATTTTTTATGACCAGGGTCCCGGCGTCCCCGGTGGTCCGCCCGGCTCGGAGACGGCTTCGGGCGACCGCTTCGTCGAGATCTGGAACCTGGTCTTCATGCAGTTCGACCGGGACGCCCAGGGCAGGCTCACTCCGCTCCCCCGTCCCTGTGTGGATACCGGGATGGGTCTCGAGCGCATCGCCGCCGTTCTCGAGGGGGTGGTCTCGAACTACGCCATCGCCTTTTTCCGGGCGCTCACCGGCGAGGCGGCCCACCTTCTCGGGGTCGTCCCCGACGGCTCCAGTGCGCTTCGGGTCATCGCCGATCACGTCCGCGCAGCGACCTTTCTCATCGTGGATGGGATCCGTCCCAGCAACGAGGGACGGGGTTATGTCCTGCGCCGTCTGATCCGTCGGGCCTACCGGCACGGGTTTCGTCTTGGGGCCAAGGGCCCGTTCCTCCATCGTCTCGTCCCGACGGTGGGCCGACTCATGGCCGGGGCCTATGTCGAGCTCACGCCTGAGGCCCTGACTACGGCCACTGCCGAAATCCGACGCGAGGAGGAACGTTTTGCCGAAACCCTGGTCCAGGGGCTCGGTGTGCTCGAAGAGGGGTTGGAAGAGCTTGCCGGTCGGACGATTCCCGGCACGCTCGCTTTCCGGCTCGCGGATACCTATGGCTTTCCGATCGATCTCCTCCTCGATACCGCCCGCGAGCGGGGGTACACGGTGGATGTCGCCGGTTTCGAATCCGCCCTCGCCAACCAACGCGAACGGGCGCGGCGTCAGTCGTCATTCGGAGCCGCCGAACGGATCCGCCTGGACTCACCGGCGACGACCTTCTCGGGTTATGAAGCGCTCGAGGGGGAGACGACCGTGACGGCGGTTCTCACGCCCGACGGGGAAGCGGTGGAACAGCTCCGGGAATCAAAGGGAATCGTGGTCCTAGCCACGACCCCGTTCTATGCGGAGTCCGGTGGACAGGTCGGCGATACCGGCGTCATCGAGTCCGCTACCGCCCGGTTCCGGGTGACCGATACCCGACGGGACGGCCCGCATCTCCTGCATCAGGGAATCATGGAGATGGGTGTCCTGCATCCCGGCGACCGGGTCGGTGCCCGGGTCGATGGCCACCGCCGGGCCGATATCATGCGCAACCACTCGGCCACGCACCTCCTGCACGCCGCCCTTCGTCAGGTGCTCGGCACGCATGTGACCCAACAGGGATCGCGGGTCGCCCCGGATCGGCTCCGCTTCGACTTTTCCCATCCCGGACCTCTCTCCGCCGCGGAACGGGAGGCGGTGGAATGGCTCGTCGTGGAGGCTGTGGTGGCCGACCATCCGGTCGAAACCCGGATCATGGCTTTCGACGAGGCCCGCCGTCTCGGTGCGATGGCGTTGTTCGGGGAAAAATACGGCGAGCGCGTCCGCGTACTCCGGATGGGCGAGGTCTCGATTGAACTCTGCGGCGGGACCCATGTCCAACGGACAGGGGAGATCGGAGGGTTTCACATCGTGGGCGAGACGGCCTTGGCTTCGGGCGTGCGCCGCATCGAGGCCGTGACGGGGCTCGGGCTCACGGCCTGGCTCTCGGAACTCGAGCGGGAGCGGGGTGGACTTTCGGCCTTGGTCGGAGCGGGCCCTGCCGAGTGGACGGACCGCATTCGTCAGATGCAGGAACGGGAGCGCGAGCTTGCCCAGACCATCCGCTCCCTTCAACGGCGGCTCGTGGCCGGCGGGGCTCAAGATCCTGAGGCCAGAGCGCAGGAGGTCGAGGGCATCCAGGTGGTCACCCGCCGCATTGACGGCGCGGACGTGGCGAGCCTCCGCGAAGGTGTAGACCGGCTGCGTAGTCAGCACGGCCGGGCAGTCGTGGTCCTGGCCACGGTGGTGGACGGCACGGTCCGCATCGTCTCGGGGGTGACCCCGGCGGAGTCCCGTCGCGCCCCAGCCCGTGAGATCGTCGCCCATCTGGCCACGCGCATCGGCGGCCGCGGTGGCGGCCGGGCGGATCTGGCCGAAGGTGGAGGAGGGGATCCGGCCCTGCTGGATCAGGCCCTGTCGGAAGTGCCGGAGTGGGTCCGTCGGCGAGTGGGAGGGGATGCGGGATGACGCTCCGGGTGCTCAAGTTCGGCGGGACCTCGGTCGGCGATCCGGATCGTATCCGTCATGCCGCGAGCCTCGTGGCCGAACATCAGGCCACGGGGGCCCAGGTGATCGTCGTGGTTTCCGCCCAGGCGGGCGAGACGGACCGGTTGATCGGGCTGGCTCATCTCCTCAGTTCCGATCCGGATCCGCGCGAGCTGGCCGCCCTGCTTGTGACCGGCGAGCAGGCGAGCGCCGCGCTTTTCGCCCTCGCGCTCGGTGCCCAAGGCATCCGGTCCCGTTCTTACAGCGCCTGGCAGATCGGCCTCCTGGCCGAGGGGGCTTCCGACCAGGCCCGGATCCGGACCATCGAGGCCAGAAGGCTCCGGGCGGATTTGAAGCAGGGGTTCGTGCCGGTGGTCTGCGGTTTCCAGGGGATCAACCGGAGGGGGGATTATGTGACCTTGGGCCGGGGCGGCTCCGACACGACGGCGGTTGCCTTGGCCGCGGCACTCGAGGCCGATGAGTGTCAGATCTATACCGATGTCGATGGTGTCTATACGGCCGATCCCCGACTCATCCGGACGGCGCGCCGACATGAAGCCCTGAGTTACCCCGAGATGCTTGAATTTGCGGCCGGCGGTGCCAAGGTGCTCGAACGCCGCTCCGTCGAACTCGCCGGGCGGCATCGGGTTCCGCTCCGGGTCCTGTCGAGCGTCGGCCGTCCTGGAGATCGCGGAACCCATTTCATCGAACCCCCCCCCGAGGCCGTCCGTGCGCTCTGCGGGGTCGCCTTGAGCCGGAACGAAGCGGAGATCACGGTTCTGGGTATTCCCGAGCAGCCGGCTTTGGCTGCCATCCTTCTGGGACCGCTCAGTGCCGGGGGCGTCGAGATCGACCTCATCGTACAAAACCGGGCCCGCGACGGCCGGGTCGATCTCGGGCTCACGGTTCCCCGTCCCACCCTCGATCGTGCCCTCGCCCTGCTCGGCGAGCCGGCCGGCGCGATCGGTGCTGAAGGTGTGATCTCGACCCGAGACATCGCCAAGCTGTCCATCGTCGGCCTGGGACTCAAATCGCGGCCGGAACTGATCGCCCGTCTCCTCTCCACCTTGGCCGCCGAGCGGATCTCGGTGCGGATGATGGCGACCGCTGAAATCAAGGTTTCGGTCACGCTGCCCGACGAAGATGGCGAGCGCGCACTTGTCGCCATCCATCGCGCACTCGAGTTCTAGACACTATGGCCTGACCCCCCGCTCTGCACGTCAGGCCAGAGTGTCTAGCTGCCAGTTCGAGCCAAAAGATCCATTTCGAGTTTCATTTTGGTATCTTATATGATACCATTAATCGATGGTTATTGTTGTCGACACAAACGTTTTTGTGGGTGCTTGCCTAGGCAGCAAAGCATCAGCAGCGGTAATCGCTTCATGTCTGCAACAAAAGCTCTTCCCCCTGATGGGGACCGCCCTATTAATGGAGTATGAGGATGTCCTGGGTCGTGACGAGATTTTCCTGAAGTCTCATCTAAGCAGGGAGGAGAGGGCGGAGTTGCTTGACATCTTCCTCTCTACCTGCCAATGGACCAGAATCTACTTTGGTTGGCGGCCCAATCTTCCAGACGAAGGTGATAATCACCTGATCGAACTGGCAGTGGCCGGTGGAGCAACACGGATTGTCACACACAACCTGCGGGACTTGCGGAGCAGGGAGATACGCTTTGATAACCTTCTGGTGGTAACCCCAGAGCAACTATTGCAGGAGATTGCACCATGAGCGCATTGACCGTTCGCCTACCAGATGACAAGCATCGTCGCCTGAAGGAGCTTTCTAAACAGCGTAAGGTAAGCATCAGCCGCCTGATCGACGAAATGACCACGCTCATGCTGGCAGATTTCGATGCAGAGACCCGGTTCCGGCTGATGGCGGCCAGAGGCAGAGGAAAGACATCACGCGGCGTCGAACTGCTCAACAAGGCCACTAATATGAAACGACCTGTCAAGTAACTGCGAGGTCAATCGTGCCTCCTCTCTGAGCCCCCCGGGAAGCCGGAGCAGGCGAGCAGCGCGGAAAAAACGGGTCGGGTCAGGGAGATTCGTTCGGGAGCGCGGGCAACTTCGGGTTATTCCATTTCTAGTTCGTTAGCGGCTTGAGAGTGTCACTGTTCAATCAAGCCATTACGGCACCTGCCAACACGCGAAGCCGCAGCGGAAACCCGGATGCTGATTGGCACGGGACGACTGTCCCCGCTTTCGATACGCTCAGCCATTACAGGCAAAGCAAGTGCCTCCGCTTTGCCCATGGCTTCCTCCCCCGTTGCGCCATAGACAAGCACGCCAGGCAACTCAGGGACTTCCGCCACCCCACGGCCCTCTTGTTCACGCTCGCATTCGATGCTCAGATTCATAGTTCCCTCACTCCGTTCGCCAACATCGAATCTAAAGCAATCTTCCATCGTAGTACGAGGACACGTTAATTACGAAACATAATGTCGACGCAGCTTCCGATCCGCGTCTTTGCGCGTGAACGTCCACTCGATACCGCACTGGGCGGCGTTGCGTCGTCGCTGCCAAGCAGCGACCTC
>JAJYFY010000009.1 GCA_021785265.1 Pseudomonadota bacterium | reverse complement strand
AGCGCAGGAAAAGACCGCACTGCTCTACTGGCAGGACAAGTGGCAGGTCCCTCACGACACGACGGCAACGACGCACATCCTGAAACCGGAGATCGGGACCCTACCGAACGGGATCGACCTGACACAAAGCATCGAGAATGAGCATCTCTGCATGCGTCTGACGGAAGCGCTCGGGTTGCCGACCCCCCAGACCCGGATGCAGGAATTCAGCGGAAAGCGCGCGTTGGTGGTGGAGCGCTTTGATCGCCGCTGGACGTCGGATGGCCGCCTGTTACGTCTACCGCAGGAAGATTGCTGCCAGGCATTATCCGTGCCGCCGACTCGCAAATATGAATCCGAGCGCGGCCCTGGTATCCGACAGGTGCTCGAACTTTTAAAAGCCAGCGACGAACCCGATTCAGATCAAAGACTATTCTTAAAGGCTCAGATCGTGTTTTGGTTGATCGGGGCAACTGACGGCCATGCCAAGAATTTCAGTATCTACCTGCTTCCCGGCGGCAGATTCCACCTCACGCCGCTCTATGATGTCATGTCTGCACAACCCAACGTGGATGCAGGGCGTATCCAGCACAATCGCATGAAGCTTGCGATGGCGGTCGGTGACAGGCGGCACTACGGGGTGAACTCAGTGATGCCGCGGCACTTCCTGCAGACGGCTGTACGGTGCGGCCTCCCAGCTGAATTCGCCCAGGGCATCCTGGATGAAATCCAGGCATGCGCCGAGAGGGCCATTGAGGCCACCTTAGCCGGGTTGCCTGCCGATTTCCCGGAAGCGCTCAGCGCATCCATAATTGACGGCATTCGCCGACGCCTTCAGTTGATCGCCCAAGAAAAAAATGCCGGGTCAACGATCTAAGGGCGGCCGGATCCTCACGCGCGGCGTCCTCCGGGACGGAGATCCCGGCCGGACGGGAAAACGCCGGGAACCTCCTGATCTGGGTCAGCGATCGATCGACTTCATGAGCTCCGGCCGGTAGCGCGGACCGGAAATCGAGCCGGGCGCGAGTGCCCGCCCGAGATTTTCAAGTTCGGTTGCACTGAGCTGGAGAGCGGCTGCGGCCACATTCTCCTCGAGGTACCGGCGCCGCTTGGTCCCCGGGATCGGTACGATGTCGGATCCCTGGTGGAGGATCCAGGCGAGAGCCACCTGGGCGGGGGTGACGGCCCGGGTTTGGGCCACCTCACGGATGAGCGCAGTGGCCCGGACATTGGCCTCGTAGTGTTCGAACGAAAACCGGGGATCTCCGCGCCGGAAGTCGTCTTCCGGGTAGTCCTCGGCCCGCTTCGCAGTGCCGGTGAGAAAACCCCGCCCGAGCGGGGCGAAGGGGACGAGGCCGATCCCGAGTTCCCGGAGGGTGGGAAGGATCTCGGTTTCGAGATTGCGTTCCCAGAGCGAGTATTCGCTCTGCAGTGCCGAGACCGGACAGACGGCGTGAGCGCGACGGAGGGTGTGCGCGCCCGCTTCCGACAGCCCGAAGTAACGGACATGTCCCTCCCGGATGAGGTCAGAGACGGTACCGGCCACCTCCTCGATGGGCACTTGGGGATCCACCCGGTGCTGGTAGAGGAGGTCGATGTGGTCGGTTGCGAGACGTTTCAGCGATTCTTCGACCACAGTCCGGATATGCGCGGGGCGGCTGTCCAGACCCATCGTCTGGCCACCCTCGATCCGGAATCCGAACTTGGTGGCCAGGATCACCCGGTCCCGTCGACCCTTGAGAAAGCGCCCGAGCAACTGCTCGTTGGTAAACGGGCCGTAGACCTCGGCGGTATCCCAGAAGGTCGAGCCGAGTTCGAGCGCGCGCTCGAGCGTGGCCCAGGCTTCCTGGGCATCCGCCGGTCCGTAGGACTGACTCATCCCCATGCAGCCCAGGCCGATCGCCGGAACCCTGAGCCCTTGTTGGCCGAGTCTCCGTTCGGGTAGCGGGATTGGCGCCGGGCTCATCGGGAAGTCCGCCGGAGGGATTCGAGGTCGATCACGAAGCGGTAATGCACGTCACCCCGTTCCATCCGGTCGTAGGCTTCGTTGACTTTCTGGATCGGAATGACCTCGACCTCGGCAGCCACATCGTGCGCGGCGCAGAAGTCGAGCATTTCCTGGGTTTCCCGGATCCCGCCGATCAGCGATCCGGTGAGATGCCGCCGTTTCATGATGAGCGATCCGGGAGCGAGCGGAGAGGGGGGTGGAACGCCGACTAGGATGAGCGTGCCGTCGCGTCGGAGGAGGTCGAGTGCGCCGTTGTAGTCGTGTGCGGCCGAGACCGTGTCCAGAATGAGATCAAAGCGGCCTGAATGTTTTTTGAGGGTATCGGCATCCGCCGTGTGCACGAAATCGTCCGCCCCGAGTTGCCGGGCGCCCGCGTGTTTTCCGGCCGAGTGACTCAAGACCGTCACGTGGGCCCCCATCGCCTTGGCCAGTTTGACGGCCATGTGCCCGAGCCCACCGAGACCCATGATCCCCACCCGGCGGCCGGGACCGGTCCCATGACGGCGGAGGGGAGAATAGGTCGTGATGCCGGCACAGAGCAGCGGTGCGGCGCGCTCACGGGGGAGCCCTGCGGGCAGTCTCAGGACGTAGTTCTCGTCCACCACGATCCGGGTGGAATAGCCGCCCTGGGTCGGAGTTTTGCCGTCCCGTTCGTAACCGTTGTAGGTAAGACTCATGCCTTCCGCGCAGAACTGCTCCTCGCCGGCGTGGCAGGCCTCGCAGTGGCGACAGGAATCCACGAAGCAACCGACGCCGACGTCGTCCCCGACCCGGAAACGCTGGACCGCCGAGCCGGTCGCCTGCACGGTGCCCACGATCTCGTGCCCGGGGACCATGGGAAAGATCGAGCGGCCCCATTCGTCACGGACCTGGTGGAGGTCGGAATGGCAGATCCCGCAGAAGGCGATGTCGATCACGACATCGTGGGGACCGGGTTCGCGCCGCTCGATTGTGAAAGGGGCCAGGGGGGTTAGGGGACCCTGTGCGGCATAGGCGGGGATTTTGGCCATGAACAGACTCTCGATCGCATCGGGGTTCTATTTTATCGCCGGCTGGCCCTCCACGATGATGGGCTCACGATTCTTCCCGTCCTGTCCGGAGAAGACCCGATTAAAACCGCGAATATCCATGTATTCCTGCTTTCCTGCCTTGTCGGGGTGACAGTCCGAAATAAAGGGCGCATAATATAAGCAAGGTCTTAAGGCCATTCGGTCTCGCTTCCAGCGAATCCTTGAAATGTTTCGGACGGGGTGGGGCCATCCGTATGTTGTTATTTTGAAAGAGGTTTAAGGAGTTTATTCATGCTTATTCTAACGAGACGAGTCGGTGAGACGGTCATGATCGGTGATGACGTGACGGTGACCATCCTTGGAATCAAGGGGAATCAGGTCCGGGTCGGAGTCAGCGCGCCCAAGGAAATTGCCGTCCATCGTGAGGAAATCTACGTCCGGATCCAGAGGGAACGGGCCCAGCAGGGGCTCACAGCGCTCTCCATGGGTCAGGTCGCGACCGGCCGCGGCGGCAATTTCAATCAGGAACCGGCTGATGAAGAATACGACGAGCGGCAGGAAGACTGATCGAGCTTAGGAGAGATGGCTGAGTGGTCGAAAGCGCTCCCCTGCTAAGGGAGTAAGGGTGATTAAGCCCTTCGAGGGTTCGAATCCCTCTCTCTCCGCCAGGTCATTTTTCGCGACGCGCGCATCGACGTGGGTCAAGAACTCATTGAACACGTCGTTGCACGTTCGCTTGACCGGCGCACCTGCCAATTTTCTCACGAAACGGTAGTCGGGGAATTCCTCTGTGAAAACAAACGTGCCTCGGGCTATACGCTCCTTGATGCCCTCGAGCTGCACGAGAGCACGTCGCAGATTCCCCTCCGTCGGAGTGCGCTTGAGCGTCGGGCGATAGCGCATACCCTCGAATTAAAAGTCGAATTGAATACGGTCCTTGCCGAGGGGGCTTACACCGCTATGGACAGACTTGCGACCAAAGGCTCGCGCTCAGTTCGCTTTCTTCTTCATTGAAGCACCCTCCCTGCTCAGTTTGGGCGCATCTTCACAGATCGATCACGATGCGCTTGCCTACCACAGCTGCTGCCTTTTGGATTGTCTCGAGCAGCACGTTGGCGTTGTCCGGATCGAGCTGCCCTTCGACCTGCGTGCGGCTCGTCTTCATGCGCTGAGCCATCTCGGTCTTGGTGATGTGGGCCTGCCGCATTGCCTCGGTGATCTGAAATGCGAGGACCCGTTTCCAGGCGAGCGAACTTACCTGTTCGTAAAGACCCTGCTTCCGAAGAAAATCATCGAAGCTCGAACCGATGTGTCGGCTCGCCTTCTTTGCCGTCACATCGGTCTCCTGTTGACGTTGCGTCGCCAGATCGAGATCTTCGTCGGGGGTCTCATCAGCGGTCCTGATGAACGCGTGAAGCAATCGTAGATGGCCCATCTGTCGGGCTACCAGGACGCGACTCAGGCGGTTCGCAGCCAAACGGCTTCTGACTTCCCAGAGCCCCGCGCGTGGCGCTCCTTGCGCAACTGCGCGAGCTCTTCCTCCAGAAGCGAAACCCGGCTGCCATCGTCGTCGGGCACCGTCTTGGGCTTCCACGACAATGCCGATCTCAATGCGTCGAGGATCGCGTCGCCATTCGGGCTCCCTTCAATGTTGCCAATGATGCCGACCGTTCTGGCCTCGGAGTAGAGGCCAATGCCCTTTTCGTGTGACGTGTCGATGGCATTACGCGCTTGCTCCAACTGTTTGTTGCTGATTCTCAGATCTCGTTGTTAGCAACCAGTCCCTGCTTCTGAAAGAGATGGTAGAACGTGTGCTTTACGTACGCGTCATGGCTGTCCCGGCTGTGATCGGGCGCGACATCGGTGCGGTTATCAGGAATGCCGAGCAGGCGTGACAGCAGTTCGGTAATACTCTCATCGTCGGAGTTGATCGCCAGGTCTGTGAACTCGGGAGCCTGCAACTGGCAGCCCCGTCGCAGCATCCCTGTGGCGCAACTGGCGCCACCGCCCGGCGGGGTCGGCTTGGCGACCAGCACCTGCTCTTTCTCGAACTGAAAGATCACAGCGAACCAGGCTATCTTGTCTCGGATGATGCCTTCGGGGACGTTGAACGAGGAGCGTCCCATGCAGTATTCGATGATCTCAGAGAGCGCAGACTTGCCGGTGGAGGAACGGCCCGTGATGACGTTGAGTTAGCAAGCTCCGGCAGTGAAGTATGCCGCCTGGTTAGCTCAACACAAACTGGCGGCGTAGGTGCTAACTTGGTATCCGCAAAACAGGGGCAAGCTCACCTTGTGCGGCCGACAACAGTCAGCGATCTGTCCTGCGCGTTGGCTTTGACCTGCGACACTAGATCCCGGGTCATCGTAGCGGGCAGTAGTCCGTATGAATATCCACCATCCGGAACGGGCCGCAAATCCGGTCCAGGCCAGATGAAGCGGTTTACCTCGGTGGTGACAATCCATGAGTGCTCGTCATCCAGGCCAAGGCGCATCTTGGTCGCCTTAGGAACCTCTATTGCCTTTTCGGGAATTTCCGGTGGAGTGTGCGTGATCGGGCAGATATAGGTTTCAAGTTCTCGGTGTTCGTTGACGCGCAGGTGAACGATCACGCATGGGCGGTCCTTGCGGCCTTCCTCGCGACCTGCCCTGGCTTCGTTCCACCATAGGTAGGGGCGACGAATGACAAGGCCGACCTCGGGCGGAGAGTCCCCCATGTGTTACGGCTGGTATTCGTCGTCGAATTTCGAGGCGACTTTGGGAATGGGCGCCTTGCCAAGCTCGTCCACCACCTCTCTAGGAAGCTGCGTGACGTGGAAGGCCTTCTGTTCATACCGGCGGAGCTGGGCGTAGTCGTCGGCGGCGATCAGCACCACGTCATCACGGGCATGATGAGTGACGACCACCGGCTCGCGGTGGGCAAGAGCCCGGTACCGCCCAAACTCACGCGTGAATTCGCTAGAAGTAACCCTGGTCATGGTAATGGCCTCCTTCAGCTTTGGCGATACAATACCACGTATTTTGCGTATTTACCAGAAAATACGTGAATCACGGAGAGCGATTAGCGGGGCGCCACATGGCCCTCGGATGGGATGTGACTAGAATGGTGGCTCTACAGGCTCCCGGGAGACGTCCGGGGCGTCCTGTACTGGACTCGATTCTGAGGATTTTCCTCCGTCGACTCTTTGCCGGCAAGATCGTGGGGCCGTTGGACATACCGTCGTTCGAGCTTGCGCTCCGCGGTGGCCAGAGGATGCTCGAAGAAATGCTCGTTGAAGACCTTCAGCAGGGCGTTGTCCTGCAGAGACTGAGCTACTTCGCGGATCTGATCTGCCTCTCGCACACGGACGGTGTATTTCGTCGACCGAATCTGCCCCGCTGCTCCGGCGACCCGCTTCCGAGCATCCTCTGAGAGCCTGCCGGTCGTCCAAAACTCGAAAGCCAGCTTGAGATTCTTCCACTCGGAATGCTTTCGCGCGTAGGCATAGAGACGGGGAACGGTCTTCGTCAACCAACGCTCCACGTCCTGATCTGATACCACGCCGGCTGGCTGATATCCTTTGCATTCGAAAAAGGTGACAGAAACATTCTGGACTTCGGGTACTACGCCGACTTCCACTTTGTCGCCGCTGGGCAGCTTGTAAGTTCGGGCAATTCGCACAAACGGTGATGTGGACTGCCGACGGATGATCTCTGCTACGAGGTATTCAAACAGTGCGCCCCGAAGATTCACGGAGGCGCCCTCGATTTTGCTTAATCGCTCGAAAACCTGATTGAATGCGGAAGATTCGATCTGGAAATTCGCGGCGGTGCTGAGAAGCTCGGAGAGCTGCAGGAGTCCGTCCCCGACATCCTCGCCAAACAGGTTCCCCGGCGTCGCGGGAACAATTCCAGTCTTCTTGGCGAGGTCAAAGGCCGCAGGCGAGAAATGGTCAGCCACAAAGATCTGGAGACACGGCCCAACGCGCCGAAGCGTGCGAAGCGTAGTGCACTTGTTAATGACATGGTAAGGCGCATCGGGCTCGAATAGCTCCCTCGGCTCAGGCGGTGGCGTGTTCTGGTTCTTTCTGCACTGCTTGACCGTCGTGTCGTGTACGGTTTAATGCCGTACGTAAAATCAGGCATTCACTCCCCATCGCGCAAGCATCATGGAGATTTCCGCCAGATTTGATTTGAGACTGGAGGGCGGCGAGAAGGGGCTCTTCTTGGAGGCCGCAGCTCTGATAGTCACGACCATGGCAGACTTCGTACGCGCTGCTGCGAAAGAGAAAGCGCGGGCGTTTCTCGAGCAGGAGCGTCGCATCCTGCTCTCGCCGCGCGACCTATCGGCGTTGTCCGTCGCGCTGGATAACACTTTTGAACCGAACCAGGCCTTGCGGGCGGTCATCAAGCGCGCCCGTAAGACCGGGCGCCGTGCTTGAGGAGCAGCGCTTCAACACGGCCTTGCACGACTGCGCAACATTCGATTGCGGCGTTCTCAGTCTGGACGAATATCTTGCGAAGTTCGCCTCTCAACGCCGTCGTCGAGGAATATCGCAGACCTACGTGCTCGTCGACTCTGAGTCGTTGAGAGCAGTACTCGGCTATTACTCCCTGAGTGCGGCGCAAATCGATGCGGGGCAGATCTCGGAAACAGACCGGAAGCGCCTTCCACGCTACCCCATACCCTGTTTTCGCATAGGACGTCTCGCATGCCAAAAGAATCAGCAGGGCAAGGGGATCGGCCGGTTGCTCATCGGCTCTGCAGTTGCCCGCTGCCTGAAGGCACGGGAGGAGGTCGCTTCCGACGCGCTAATTGTCGATGCCAAGGACGAGAGGGTGAAGGCGTTTTATGAACATTACGGCTTCACTTCCTGCGCGGACCCGCCGAACACGCTTTGCCTGCCACTCGGGAAGTGATCTCGGGTTGCGGCAAGTCGCCGATCGAGTATGCGGGTGTTATCGATGACTCGAGCATGCGCATCGCCCCTAGGGGAGTGCTGCCTCCCCACGACTAGCAATCGTGCTACGTAGAAATGCTTCGAGAGCGCAACAACGGCTTGGCGCATCGGGCCAGTGTCAGGTTGGGGCGGTTGGGATCCATGCGATGAGACGGGAGGTCGGGAAAACAATGAGCCCCACGTTTCCCTCAACCATCTCTCAATCGTTCGAGAGATAACCGCTCCCACCCACTGCACCGGAGATTGGCTCGTACTCTGCGGTTTAGCCAGATCGTCCCCGGTTGCCTGTCGCAGGGGGAGCGTCCGGTTTACCCGGCGCTCCGAGCGATCGATGGGTTCCATCGCAGAAAGGTGACTGACCGGTGTGCTTGCACCGACAGAGGGCCACTGTTTTCTTGTCCTGGATTTCAAATGACAGGGGGGAGAACGCCGTTCCGCGATGGGAGCCGTCGCAGAACGGCTGGTTTTGGGACAACCCGCAACGACACCACCAGTAGGTTCCCGGCTCCAGTTCGAGGACAGCGGGCGAGAGGGCGGCAATACGGGCATCGGTCATGGGAACCTCGGATCCGTTCGGAAGTCAAAAAGGACAGGGACGATAGGCTAGCACGACTTTGGGCCAAAAGTCCGTGGCATCGCTGGTCGTTGACAGCGATGAAGCCTGCATGGTAAACAGGACCATCCTGGACCGGTGGATAGTGCCCCGACGCGAGTGGGGTTTGAGCTTCCACGGCTCCATCAGCCGTGCGGCGCCCCGGCGCCGCGCCACAGTGACCGAGCGGACGAGACCCGGCCGGACGGCGGGGTGGAGGAGGGCTTGTGTGGGCGATGATCGTGCGACGGCTTTCCGTCTCGGTGGTCTCGCTCATCCTCTTGGTGACTCTGGTTTTCTTCATGATTCATGCCACCCCGGGCGGGCCCGCCTACAGTATTTTGGGAAGCCATGCCAGCCCGCAGGCAGTCGCGGCCTTGAACCGGCAGATGGGTCTGGACCGCCCGCTCTCCGTCCAGTACGGGATCTGGTGGATCCATCTCCTTGAGGGTCGTCTGGGTTATTCCTATATCCAGCACGTCGGGGTGTCCCATCTGATCGGCACCTATCTCGACCGGACCCTGGCCCTGGATCTCGGAGCCCTCTCGTTGTCCATTCTGATCTCCCTCGTCGTGGGACTCGTCCAGGGGTACTGGGCGGAGCGCCTCGGGGGACGGGTCATCGGCTTCCTTCAGATCGTCTTTTATGCGATGCCGGTGTTTTTCACCGGCATCCTTCTGATCTATGTTTTTTCCATCCGTCTCAACTGGCTGCCGCCGGGAGGGATCGGGCATCACGGCTGGGGTGCCCGTCTTCGCCATCTCGCGCTGCCCGTCCTGACGCTGGCCCTGCCCGTCTCGGCCGGTTTTTCCCGCTATTTCGGCCATCAGGCACGGGAGGAGTACCGCCAGGATTACGTGCGGACGGCGCGGGCCCGCGGACTTTCCGAATGGCGCATCGCGACCCGTCATGTCCTGCGCAATGCCGTCCGGCCCTTTGTGACCCTGGTCGGCATGATGATCCCGGTCCTCTTCGTGGGCGGCGTCTTGACCGAGAGCGTCTTCAACTATCCGGGGCTGGGCTGGCTGCTCTGGCGTTCCGCTCTCGACCAGGATTACCCCACGCTCAGTGCCATCACGCTTTTGATCGGTGTGCTCACCATTCTCGGCAATCTGATCGCCGACCTCCTGAACAGCATCCTGGATGTCCGGGTTCGCTATGAATGAACGAGCCTCCCGCCGCTGGGGATTTCTGCCCCTGCTTCGCTGGGGAACATTCGGTCGGAGTTGGCGGGCGGCTCCGCTCGTCATGTCCGGACTCACCCTCTTCCTTGCACTTTTGGCCTTCTCCTGGTTGGGCCCCTGGGTCTATCCCCAAAGTCCCTACACCATTCATCCCCACCGATTGTTCCTGGCGCCTTCTCTCCAGCATCCGCTCGGAACCGACGATCTCGGCCGGAGTTTTCTTGCGCGCATGATGTATGGCGGACGACCGAGCCTGGGCGTTGCGATTGTGGGTTCCATCCTGGCCCTCCTCATTGGCCTGGGTTACGGTATGGCCTCCGGGTTGAGTCCGGTCTGGCTCGACCGGGTGTTCATGCGCATCCTCGATGCAATTCTGGCACTCCCCACCCTCATCCTCATGATCTTTTTCGCGGCGATCGTCCCGCTCAGTCCCCTGAGCCTGATCCTGCTCCTCGGACTCCTGTCCTGGCCCGGATTGGCCCGCATCGTCCGCAACGAGGTTTTGGCCTACAAGGAACGCGACTACGTTTTGGCGGCTCGCCAGTATGGCGCCGGGACCGGATACCTGGCACGGACCCATCTTCTGCGTTCCATGTTCCCGATCGTGATCGTGAACGCCACCTTCACGGTGGCCGACCTCATCCTCACGCTGGCGGGTTTGTCATTTCTGGGCCTGGGGATCCAGCCGCCCCAACCGTCCTGGGGGGGGCTCCTCGGCAATGGCTCCAACCTGGCGATCACCGGCAGCTGGTGGCTCATTTTATTTCCGGGACTCGCAATCCTCCTCGCGATCCTGTCAATGAATCTCGTGGGACAGGGTCTCCTCAACCGACTGGAGGGCCGGTGAGCGAGACCGGCGCCGCTCCTCTCCTCGCGGTTCAACACCTGCGGGTCTCGGGTCGGCACGAGGGTCGGACCTTCCCCATCGTCGAGGAGGTGAGTTTCGAGATCGAAGCCGGTCGCATGCTGGCTTTGGTCGGGGAGTCCGGCTGCGGCAAGTCGCTGACGGCTGCGGCTCTTCTCGGCCTTTTGCCGTGGGGATTTGCCGTCGATCAGGGGCGGATCCTTTTGGATGGACAGGAGGTGCTCCGACTGTCGCGTACCGACTGGCGGCGTCTCCGGGGCCGTCTCGTCGGCGCGGTTTTCCAGAACCCCCTGGCTGCCCTCAACCCAAGCCTGCCCATCTGGAAACAGGTCGTCGAGGCGGCGGAACTTTCATTCGGACTCGACCGGCGGGCAGCCCGTGCCCGGGCTCTCGAACTCCTCGAGCTCGTGGGTGTGCCGGAAGCGGGAAGCCGGCTCGATGACTACCCTCACCAGTTTTCCGGGGGAATGCGGCAGCGCGTCGCGATCGCCCTGGCGCTCGCCTGTGATCCCCGGCTGCTCGTGGCCGACGAGCCGACCACGGCCCTCGATCTCATCACCCAGGCCGAGATTCTGAAGCTCCTGCATCGGCTGCAACGCGACCGGGGGCTCGCGATCCTGTTCATCACCCACGATCTCTCCCTGGTCGCCGAGTATGCGGACGAGGTGCTGGTCATGTACGCCGGTCGCCTGGTCGAGTGCGGCGGGGTCCGCGCTTTTCTGGACCGGTCGCTCCACCCCTACAGCCAGGCGCTGCTCGGGGCCATTCCCCGGCTCGATGCGCCGGAGCTTCGGCTCACCGATATCGAGGGACTGCCGCCCAGTCCCCTGGACTATCCGCCGGCCTGCCGATTCGCGCCCCGCTGCCCGCGGGCCATCGACCGGTGCCGGTCCGAGGAGCCGCCCAGGGTTGGGGACAGCCGACACTGGGCGTACTGTCATCGGCCCTGCAGCCTGGAGACCGTGTGAGCACCTCCCCGCTTTTGGCCGTCGAGGATCTCACGGTTGCTTTCGCGACCGGTGCGGGCGGGCTTCTGCGCCGCGCCCGCGGGAGCTTCGTGGCCATCGACGGGGTTTCCTTCGGGATCGACCGCGGGGAGTGTCTTGGCCTGATCGGTGAATCCGGGTCGGGGAAAACCACGCTGGGTCGGGCCGTGGTCCAGCTCGTGGCACCCCGCGAGGGACGAATCTGCCTGGATGGAGTTGATCTGACGGCCTTGTCCGGGCGGGAACTGCGGCCCTACCGGCCTCGTCTCCAGATCGTCTTCCAGGATCCGACCGAGTCCCTGAACCCGCGTTTCACCATCGAGGAGATCCTGACCGAACCGCTCAGCCTCCTCCGGATCGGGAATCGGGAGGGGTGGCGGGATCGGGCCGCCCATCTCCTCGATCAGGTGGGATTGCCAGAAGACCTGTTGGGCCGGCCTCCCCGGTATTATTCGGGCGGGCAGCGGCAACGGATCGCGATTGCGCGAGCGCTGGCCACGGAACCCGAACTGCTCGTGCTCGATGAACCGACCTCGGGACTCGATGTCTCGATGCAGGCCCGGATCCTGAACCTCCTGCGGGACCTGCAAAGCCGTTTGGGTCTGACTTACCTGTTTATCACCCATGATCTCGGTGCGGTCTCCTACCTGGCCCGGCGTATCGCGGTGCTCTACCGGGGTTTCCTGGCCGAGGTCGCCCCCACCCGGGAACTCATCGCCCATCCCGCCCATCCCTATACGGCCGCCCTATTCGCGGCGCTGCCGCGTCTCGTTCGCGGGCGGGATGCGGTGATCCCGTCCGTCCCCGCGCTCGGGGGATCCTGGCCACCGGTTCCGGGCTGCCCCTACGTTGGACACTGCCCGCGGGCCGTCGACCGCTGCCGCACGGAACGTCCTCTCCGACGTCTCCTGGCCCCATCCCACGAGGTGGCCTGCCACAACCCGATGGTGGGTCCGAGATGAACCGCTTCCGCATCGTGGGCGTCATCGTTGCCTTCGCGGCGGCGATCCCGCTGTCCTGTTCCGCCCGGCTCCCTGCGCTCCGAACCACCACGGACGTGGGCCTTTCCTCCCCGCTCAATGTCAACTCTCTCCTTCCGGTCTTCAACAATCAGTCCATCGGTAACGCCCAGATCAACGAACTTCTCTACTGGCCGCTCCTCTGGATCGGTCACCGGATCACGATCCGCTGGCGGAAGTCATTCGCCCGTTCCGTGACCGTCTCCGATCATGACCGCCACTATGTGGTTCGCCTCAAGCGCTGGCGATGGTCGGACGGACGGCCCATCACGGCTGCCGATGTGGCCTATTCCTTCGACCTGATCCGTGCGTTCGGCACGCGTTACCTCAACTACGACATCGGGGGGATTCCGGGCATCGTGCGTCGGATCACCGTCTTGGGTCCACGGGAGTTCAGGGTCGTGACCCGCCGGAGCGTGGATCCCGACTGGTTTGAACTGAACGGACTGTCGCAGTTGATGGCGCTGCCACGTTTTGCCTGGAAGGGAGAGAGCGTGGACGAGCTCTACGCGCAGCAGACAGACCCCCGTATGGTGCGCGTGGTTGACGGACCCTACCGCCTGGCCCGCTTTGTGCTTGGCCGCGAGGTGGTGCTGGTGCACAACCCGGACTTCTCGGGTCCCCCGGCACCGCTCCGGCGCCTGGTCTACCGAATGTACACCTCCTCCGAGGGAGCGTTCTGGTCCCTCCGATCGGGGCATCTCGACGTCGGCAACATTCCGCACGCCCTCTACCGGGCCCGAACGCTCCTGCATTCGATGCGGAGCTGTGACACCCATGGCGGTTTCGATATCAACTACATTGTCCTCAATTTCAGTAATCCGCGAGTGGCTTTTCTCCGCAATGTCCGGGTCCGCCGGGCCCTTCAGTACGCCATCAATGAACAACTCATCATCGATGTGGCTTTCAACGGCTTCGGTACGCCGGGATTCAATCCGGTCCCGGCTTACCCCACGACCTATCTCTCGCCGCTTCTACGCCATCTCGTGCATCACCCGGCGCTCATGTACCGGCCGGCGCGGGCCCGTCGCCTGCTCCGCGAGGCCGGCTGGAGGCGGCAGCCCGGCCGCGGCTGGATGCGCCGTAATGTCCGAGGGCGACCCTTGACCCTCACCATGATTTTCCCATCCGGGAGTCGGACCGAGGTGATTGAGGGGGATATCCTGAAAGAGGAGTGGCGGGCCATCGGCGTCGACCTCCACCTCCGGGAGCTACCCTTCAACCTGCTTTTGGCCAAGCTCGATGCTCCGCACGGCTCCTGGCAGTCGGCTTATATCGCCTGGGATTACGAGCCCGACTATTACCCCACGGGAGAGGGACTCTTCAACACCGGCGGCGGGACGAACTACGGACACTACAGCAACCCCCGGCTTGACCGGTTGATCGAGGACACGAACGACGAACCGGGCCGGAAACCGCTTTATGCCTACGAACGGTTTTCCCTGCGGCACCTGCCGGTTCTGTTCATGCCGCTCCAGGGCAATATCGTGAAGTACCGTTCACGCCTCACGCTCCCAGAGGTGCAATCGACGCTGTATCATGTCGCCTGCCGGCCGCGCCCCTGACGGCGGGCCGGTCGAGAGACGACCCGGTTTGAATGGCAATCCTTTATTGACCCGATTCGGAGGGTCGGGGTCCGTGTTTACCGAAATGCAGGGCCTTGACGAGATGTCCCTTGTGGATGAACCATTCCGAGACGATCCGGCCGTGATGAGTGACCTCGAGGGTATAACTCGTCCCCGGTGGTGGCAGCTTTGCAAACAACCGTCTCAGGTGGTTCGGATTGATTGCCAGGCCTTCGGGCTGGTCCTCCGCGATTTCGACGGGGATCATTCCCGTGTCTTGGGCGAGAAAAAACTCCTCATTGGTCTCGCACCACACCCCCGCGTGATTCAGTACACGCGTGCTCAGACTCGACGAGAACCGGCAAACCATCTGGTTCTGGTCCTTCATGGCGGTCTCCCAGGGCCGCGACAGCGCTTCCCGGAGGAGCTCGAGGGCGATCGGGACGGGGATCCGGTTGCCGGTGACGGTGATCTTGTTGAGCCGGGTCGCCCGGCTCTTGCCCGGCGCGAGGGGTTTTTTCGGCAGGGCCTGGGAGGCCCGGACCCGGATGATGGGCGGGGATTCGGGTGTCTTCGCCCCGGCGGTTTCCGGTAGCAAAAGTCCCGCTGCAAGAAAAGAGGCGAGAATCCACTGGAACCCGAAGCGGTGATCCGAAATGCAGTTCCGGTGCATGGCCTATCCTCCAGCCCTCGATTCCCGAGGGGCGTAGCCTTCCTCCCTTCATGCTACCACGGTCGTGGGGGCGGCAGCCTACGGATTGACGGTGGCGGGCACAGGGCCTGAAAATAGGCCAAGCTCAGGCTGCCCTGCTGCTCCACCGTCCCAGCTCCTTGAGTCCATCGCCATGAAAAGATTCTCTCGACCGGTGCTCTCGGCCATCCTCTGCGGTGGACTCGTGGCCGGAACTCTCGACATCGGTTCCGCCGCACTCATCAACTGGATTGATCCGTCCATCATCCTGAGGGCCATCGCGAGCGGGCTTCTCGGGTCCACCTCCTTTCAAGATGGTCTCCGTTCCGCCGTGCTCGGCTTATTTCTGCAGTGGTTTATGTCGATCCTCATCGCCGCTTGCTTGGTCGGGGCAGCGCGGCGGATCCGGATGATTCTGCGGCACTGGACCCTGGCGGGTCTTCTCTACGGCGGAGTTGTCTTTTTCGTCATGAACTACATCGTGGTACCGCTCTCCCGGGCGCCTTTCGGACCGAGCGATTTCACGGCGGCAAAGTTCGTGGAAAACTTCCTCGCCATGCTGCTCTTCGGCTGGATCGTGGCCGCTTTTGCCCGTCTGTTCCTGGGGCACGACGGGATGAAAGATCTCTGACCTCCCGGCTGGGTCCCCGGGATTGCACGGGGTTGGGGTAGGCTCAGGCAGGGACTCGCTCTGCCTCCGGTTCCGGGATCATCCCGAGAGTTGGGATAGCCGCTGCCCGATGTCCTCCGCGTAGTGGCGGATCTGCTGCACGGGCACATTCGCCTTCTGTGCCTCGTCCTTGAAACCGGCGACTGCATCGCAGACTTCCTCGAGGATCCGTTTCGCATTCCCGATATGGAACCGGTTCGCAATCACGATCAGTGATTCGCGAGAGGGAGGATAGTTACTGCCATTGAAGCGCAGGGTGTGCTCGTGTCGTCGGCCCGTGTCCGGAACCAGATCGAATGCCGGTGCGAGGCGAAACCCTTCTTGGGTATGGAGGAAAGCCCAATTTTTCAGGTGATCGTCCGTATTGCCGATTGCCGCATTGAAAACCATATGACGGTAAAACGCAACGAGATCCTCCTCGGGAGCGGCCGAATATCGAACAATCGCTTCGAATGCGTCCTCGTAGTCGAGAACGAAGTGGATACGGGACTCCCGCAGGAGAGAACTCAGGCTGAGAACATGGTGGCGCCCCCCCAGGGGGGTGATGTCGAAGCGTTTGACCAGCAACACCTTGCGCGAACCGGCGAGCTTGAGAAGCCGTGTCTTCGGTACTTTCAGGTGGGCAGAGCGCGCCAGCTCCAACGTTGCCGCTTCCAGGCCCACGACGTCATCCCGATCCTCCGCTGCAGGAAACTTGCCGATCCAGTGCCCATCTGCATCCTGGAACAGGGCCTTGGGGCGCATTCCTCCCGGTGAACCTCCGGCCCGAAACAGTTGGGCCATCGATTTATCCACGGGTGCGCCGCGTTCGAATCGTGCGGCGGCGTCCACCAGCTGGGTGACCTCCGTCAGGTCCGTCGATTCGTCCGAGGGCAAGTCGGATCGTGTGCCGATCTCGAAGAAAGCCAGTGCGCCAAGACCTCGCGCGCCCAGGAGCCGAAGCAGCGTCGGTTCGTTCTGGTCCGTGCCGGTCAGTGAGTAACGGGCGATCATCACACGTCGGCCCCAGGAGTCGGGCAGGGCATCACGAAACACCGACAAGGGAGGCTCCAGGGTGTCGGAATCGAAGGAAGGGGCTTCCAGCGGAAGTGATCGGGGATCGAGGGGAAAGGCGCTTGGGTCACGGAGGTAGGCCGAGGTGTAGCGGAACGAGGCCCGAAAGTAGCCCCGACCGTTCGGCACTTCCATCACGAGCTCGCCCACGGGCGCCCGGGATCCATCTTCCCCGGTCAGGTACACGTCAAGCTCGATCAGGAGCGGATCCTCCGCGCCCGGCGACGGATTCTGCCCTGTGCCTCGTGCCTGCGTCGCGCCTCCGCAAACAAGTCCTGTCGGGAAGAGAAGAGCGGATCGAGCTCGCCCAGGCGATCCATCATCCAAAGGACCGTGACCCAGTAGCCGATTTGCGTCGTGGGCTCCCCCCGTTCCATCGCCCGCAAAGTGGGAACCGAAATCCGCAAGCGACTGGCCAGCACGGCTTGGCGCTCGTTCCGTGCGAGGCGCCTCTCACGCAAGCGTTGCCCCAAGGCGACGAGCGCATCTTCCGCATCGGGGGGTAAAAAACTGCTCATCGTTCTCAAATAATAAAAATCAAAGTTTGTATTATAAGTCAAAAAGGCACTTAAAGAAAAATGCGTTTTTTAATGAGAAGGACGGGGAATAGCCACTACTTCCATTCCTATGGAAGAATCCGGGCTTCCCATTCTTGACGGGGCCGGTCGAGGACTACCCTCGTGGGATCGCATCCGCGATTGCATACAAAGTCGGATTGTTTGCGCAGAAACCGCCATCGATCAGTTCGGCCCTGTCGCCCATTTCCGTGACGACGATCGATTGGGCCAGTGTGGCCCGATGGGTGTTGGGCGCATTCCGGTTCGAGACGTACGGTGGACCCACTTGTCAAGACAAAATTTGTGCCTTTGTCTAAGCACAAACTTTGAATGCGAACTATCTTGGTTCTGAGAGGTTTTTCCCTCTTTCTTCCGGGAGAGGTGTCTCGGTGAGGACCTCCCAAGGAGTCCGATAATCCAAGGACTGGTGAGGCCGTTCCGTATTGTAGAACTGGAACCATGCGTTGATTCGTTCTCGGGCTTCTCTGGGAGAGGCATACTCGTTGAGATAGACCTCTTCGTATTTGAGGCTTCTCCAGAGACGTTCCGTGAAGATGTTGTCTGTGGCACGTCCTTTCCCATCCATACTGATCTGAACATGATGGTCCTTGAGCCGATCCAGATAGCTTTGGCTGGTAAAATGGCTCCCCTGGTCACTGTTCCAAAGGGTGGGAGTGGCAACCTCCAGGGCCCGATCGACGCAGTCGAGGACAAACGGCATCTCCGGGGTGTGGTCGAGTTCCCAGGAGACGACATACCTCGAATACCAGTCGATGGTTGCCACAAGGTACATCCAACCCATGCGAAGTCGGATGTACGTGATATCGATCCCCCACACATGGTGCGGAGCCTGGGGGAGCACGTTCCGGAGCAGATACGGGTAGACCCGGTGCCGAAGGTCCCGTTTGCTGAGGTTTGGGCCTGGATAGATCCCTTCAATGCCCATCTCCCGCATGGCGGTCTGGACCCGTTTCCGTCCCACGGGAATCCCGCCTTTCCGGAGGAGAATGGCGATCTTTCGGCTTCCGTAAAAGGCATGCTTGGTGTATATCTCATCGATCCAACGACGTAGCAAGAGCTCGTCTTCTGAGATCTCCACGGGCCGGTAGTACAAGGAAGATCGGGAGACCCCTGACAGAGAGGCCTGCTCGGTGAGAGAGAGGCCGGGATCCTCGGAGTCAATCCAGTGTCGACGGGTCTCATGTCTTACTTCATCCCGGACTTTTTTTTCAACCAGGTGAGCTGGGTCGTGAGCTGCCCAATCTCCTGGTATAGCGTGGTCACTTCCCTCTCATGAGCGGCTTTGAGCTCATGGAGCTTCTGGTCGGAGAAGACGCTGGACAGCCCTTCCAGAGCCTGGCTTCTCCATCGGACCAATAGGGAGTGATGGATCCCATGCTCGGACGCCATCTGGGACAGGGTTTTCTCTTCCCGTAGAAGCTCCAGGACAACCTTGGATTTGAACTCGGGTGTGTAGTTCTTCCGTTCGGCTTTCATGTGCTTAGACCCCCCCCTGTTTTTTGTCTAGTTTTACGGGTCCATCATACGCAACGTCTCCATGGGGATAAACAGGCGTGAGGGTGTGTCGGCAAAACCCAGGAAGCCGTAATGTTGGTAGAACGTGAGCGCATCGTTGTTCTTGGCGTCCACGACCAGGGCGTAGACTGCGAGTGTCTCGGCCGCGTGCAGCACCCGATGAAACGCATCGAACAGCAGAAACTTTCCCAGCTGGTGCCCCTGGCAGGAACGGTCCACCGCCAACCGACCGAGCAGTGCCGCTGGGATCGGATAGTGTGGTAGCCGCTTCGCCTCTTTTTCCGGGAGGCTCTTCCTGCTAAAACTGGTCGCGCTCAGGGTGTAGTACCCGAGCACGGCGGAGGATCCGCTTGCGCGCGCCACGTACACGCGACTCACGCTGCGGCGTGCGTCCTGGGTTGCCTGGCTGCGGAGGTAGTCGTTGAGCTCCGGTAGGCCGCAATCGAAATCTGCGCGCTCATGAGTACGGGTAAGTGGCTCAACGATCGGCGGGAGCGTCAACGGCATCCGCCGCGCTCAAGCCGTTGTGGCGCGGTACCAGCGGAAACCTTCTTTTAACGCCCGATTCGGCCTGGGTGGCCGGTCGAGCGCCTTGCAGAATGTCTCCCAGTCGGCGGTCGAGAGTACGTGCTGCTCGTGGGCCTTGAGCATCTGGTCGGCCGCCTCCACAGCCTGCGATAACACAAACTCAGTCACAGACTTCTGAGCGTAGGTGGCGGCACGTTCAAGCTTGCGTTTGGTGGCAGCATCAAGACGCAGATGCATCCGGTCACGCTTGGGGGTGGCCTTGGTGAGCATGGTGTGATCCTCTTGTACGCCATTATGGCGCACTGGGAAGCCGCCAGTCAAATAGGCATTGTCCCGGCGGGGGTTGGCGCAGGCGCAAGACCATGCTGCTTTACGATGGTGCTCCGTAGCAAACGGTTGCGGTGGGCATCATAGGCTTGATCGAGCTAGGTCAGTAGTGGAGCTAGGTATGTTCGAAATATTCCCTAAGCCGCCAAAGTCAGAGTGAGGGTTTGCACAAGGGACAAACGCTCTTGGGGACGCCACCTTATTCCGCAGATCGAGGCCGATGCGGTAGTGGATCTGGCACTCGTGGTTGGCGGGATCGAGCGTGATCCGTTCGACCAGTGTGGAGAGGAAATCCTTCAGCGCTTCCCGGTCCATCTCCTCGATGTTCGCTGCGACGCCGGCCAGGAATTGCGCCACGTTTTCATTTGGCGCCGGAAATGCCGACGCGCGCGATGTATCCCGAGCGCGATTCGCCGGCGCGCTTGGCGGCGTCGTCAATCACCCGTAGAACGCGTCGCGGCAGAGTAATGTTGATGCGCTCGACCTTGTTGTCGATCTCGCTCAGATCCACTTCCACGACTGCCCAGGTCCAACCCTTCCACTGGCGCTTCTTGGCGTGCTCATCGAGCGGTATATCCCCTTGGGGACGGTAATAAAAACAATAAGTTGTGGATTTTCCCGGCGCCAAATCCGAGACCTCGGTAATTTTTCGGTGAGTTCCGGCAGTCGTGGCCAGCTGAGTTCTGCGCGTCACTCCACCAGCTGGCGCCTGTGTCCGAAGAGCCTCGTGGCAAGGCGCCCTTCCGTGATGCGCTCATTACTGCTCAGGGATCGGCCGGTCGATGGCGTCAGGAGGGGAGAGGGTCTCCTTGCCGGATTTTTCTCCGCGACACGAACCAGGCGAGGGCGAGGAGGAGTAGCGCCCAGAGCGCAGAGAACCGGTACAGGGTACCCAGCCGGAGCAGTGTCTGGAGCGGTCCCAGACCAAAGGAGCCGATCCCCTCACCGGCCATGAGCGCACCCACGAGGAGTCCCGCGATCTCGGTCGAGGCCTCCGGCTGGGCCTTCAGGGCATAAGACAGGGTGTAGGGATAGTAGATGCCGGTCGCGATCCCTGCCGCGGCAAAGGCGGCGACCAGGGCGGAGGCGCCCGAAAGGAGAGGAATCATGAGAAAGCAGAGGGCAATCCCCAAAGGAGAGGCGAGATAACAGGCCCGACGCGACAGGACCCGGTCGGGAATTGCGCCGAGGAGGAGACGGGTCGCGGTCATGCTGGCCCAGAACAGGGACAGGGCGAGTGCGCCGTCGGCCACCGGCAGGGCACGGTTGACGCTGACGAAGACGGCAGCCCAGCTCCCGAAACTCCCTTCCACGATGGCATAGAACAGGACGGCCAGGGCGGCCGCAACGGGTAGTCGCCAGGGCACAGAAGCGGATGCCTTCGGAGCAGGAATGGCCGGGACGGGGGTGAAGAGCAGGATGATCCAGGCGAGTGCGAGGAGGAGGGGCCAGGCAATCCAGCCGATGGGACCCCCGAGACCCCGGAGGAGGAGCGGGGAGACGGCGGTGGCTCCGCCGATGACGGCGTTGAGCAGCGTGATGGCACGCGTTTCCCGCTCCGGGAACAGGGCGGCCGTCAGGTGGTTGAGCGCGGTGTTGGCCAGTCCGAAGCCGAGCCCGAGGAAGATGGTCTCGGCGAGTACGGCGCCATAAGCCAGCGGTCCGCGCGCGAAGAAGGCTCCGGAGAGTGCGGCCAGGGCCAGGAGATTGGCGCCTGCCCCGGTGCGGAATAGTGCGGCTTCTCCGAAGCGCCTCCTGAGGCGACCGGCGAAAAGGGCGCTCAGGATCGCGCCCAGGATCTCGGGGAAGTAGAGGAAGCCGTAGCCTGCGCTCGAGAAGCGGTACGGGGCCCGCTCGAAAGTTGCGCCGAGTGCGGGCAGGAGCACGAATCCGGCGCCGACCAGGAATCCCGCGCCATAGAGGGTCACCCCCCTGCGTTTCAGGGTGCACGCTCCCCAGCCAGGCGTTCGGCCAGGTGGGCTCCCACGCGGATGGCATTCGCCATGACCGTGAGCGAGGGATTGACGGCGCTGATCGAGGGCATGAACGAGGCGTCGACCACATAGAGATTGTCGATCTCGTGGGTGCGGCAGAAGGGATCGAGCACGCTCGTTGTGGGATCCTCGCCGAACCGGATCGTGCCGGCCTGATGGGCGGTGGCGGCGATCCCCATCGCCTGGAAGAAGACCAGGGGATAGCCCAAGCGCTTGAGGATGCGGCGCCAGGTGATACAGAGCTGCCGGTGGCTCGCGCGGTTTTTGGGGTTCCAGTCGAGACGGATGCGGCCCTCACTGTCCACGGTCACGCGGTTTTTCGGATCCGGCAGGTCCTCGGTCGTGAGCCACCAGTCGACCGAGTGATGCGCGATCCAGTCCGTGAGTGGGCGCGGCAGGTGGGGATGTTCAGCCCGAAGGACGGCGGGGGTGACCTTGCCCAGGTTCTGGATGTGACCCAAGGGATAAGGGAAGTCCGGGTTGCCCGACTGCTCGTAGAAGTCGTTGAGTCCGATGGTCTTCTGGAAGACGGTGGGGTTTCTCCTGAACGGGTCGATCGCGAGACAGGCGCTGTTCAGGTGGCAGAGGTAGTTGCGGCCCACCTGGTCACTGCCGTTGGCGAGTCCCCGTGGATGGGCCTCGCTGGCCGAGGCCAGGAGGAGTGCTGCCGAGGGAATGGCGCCGGCGGCCAGGACCACGACGCGTGCGCGGAAGCTGCCCCGGGTGGTTTCGACAGCTTCGATGCGAGAGCCCTTGGCCACGATCCGGATCACGCGGGTGTTCGTGAGGAGCTGGACGTTGGCGTGGGCGAGAGCAGGGGTCACGGCCGAGACCTCCGCATCGCCCTTGGCGTGAACCAGACAGGGGAAGCCGTCACAGGTGGCGCAGCGGATGCAGGGACTGGTCCGGGGATCCGATTCGTCGCGGTCGAGGGCCAGAGGCAGCGGGAAGGGGTGCAGTCCGAGAGCGCCGAGGCGCTGGACCAGGTCGGCCAGGTAGGCTTCGTGGCGGATCGGCGGATTCGGAAAGGGATTCCGCGGTGGTTCCGTGGGATCCCTGCCGGCTTGGCCATGGGCGAAATACCAGCGCTCGGCCTGGTCATAGTGGGGGGCGAGATCGGCATAACCGATCGGCCAGGCGGGAGTCGTCCCGTCCGCATGGGTACGCGGCCGGAAGTCGGCCTCGCGCCGACGCAGGATGGCAGCCCCGTAGAACTTGGTGTTCCCTCCCACATGGAAGCCGGTCGTCGGCCGGAAGGGCCGGCCCCGCCCGTCGTACCAGACCTCGGTCGTGTGGTAACGGCGGGCCCGGAAGACGGCTTCGGCCTCCCAGTTGGGGGCTTCGCGCGGGAGATAATCCCCGCGCTCGAGGATCAGGATGGACAGTCCCGTGGGGGCCAGCGCCCGGGCCAGCGTACCGCCGCCGGCACCGCTGCCGATGATGAGGATGTCCGCGTCCACCTAGCCGCCGTGACGGAAGTCGGGATAGATGAGCATGCCGCCATCGATGGCAAGCGTCGTTCCCGTGATGTAGCTCGCGTGGTCGCTCGCGAGGAAGGCCGCCACGTTGGCAATCTCGCGGGGTTGTCCGAGCCGGCCCATGGCAATTTTCTGGTCCAGATCCTTGAGGGAGGCCGGATTGCTCCACACGCTCCGGTTGATCGGCGTCTCGATCGCGCCGGGGGCGAGGGCAATCACCCGGATGCCCTGGTCGGCCACCTCCTGGGCCAGGGTTTTCGTGAACATGGAGAGCCCGGCCTTGGCGCTTGCGTAGGCGCTGTAGCCTTCCCACGGAATGAACTCATGCACCGAGGTGATGTTGAGGATCACGCCCTGTTTTTTGGGAATCATGCGCCGGAGTGCCTCACGCGCGCAGTAGTAGGGGCCGAGGAGGTCGATCCGGACCACGCTTTCCCAGGCGCCGGGATCACTCTCGGCACAGGTGGCGTGGGGTCCATCGATCCCGGCATTATTGACGAGGATGTCGAGCCCGCCGAAATCACGATCCAGGGCGGCGAAGAGAGCCTCGACCTCGGCCGGATTCGAGATGTCGGCCGGATAGGCCGGAGCCGTGGCACCGGGCCGGCTGAGAGCTTGGGCCAGATCCAAGGCGGCCTTCTGGTCGGCCGTATCGCGTGTCGTTCGGTAATGGATCGCGACCCGGGCCCCGGCCGTTGCCAGGGCCTCGGCCGTGGCCCGGCCGAGACCTGAACTGGAACCGGTGACGAGCGCGCGACGCCCGCTGAGATCGATGCCGATCATGATGAAGTCCTCTGCCGTGGGGTGATATTCAGGTCCATTGTAGCGCGTGGCCACCGAGACCCTGCGTTCCCGGCTGGCGGAACGGCTAGAATCACCAAGGTTCGATGACCGGTGCGATGCTTCGGTACCGGAGTCCCGGTTCCATTCGGAGGTATGCGATGTCCACCCGCAGTCTGTCCAGACCGATCACGCGAACCGGGCTCCTGCTTCTTGCGGCGTTGGGTGCAGCGCTCTGCGCCACCGCCCGCACCCCGCCCACTTTTGTCCGGCAACCTTATGGCGTGCGCACGGTCCGCGAGGCCGGATTGAAGCCCGTGACCGATCCGCCCGGCGAGTCTTTTGACTGGTTCCGTGATCCGCGTACCCTCGTCGGGGTGTATGGCGGGCCGGAACAGGCGCTCGTCACCCCGAAGGGGGCGGTGCGCAACGACTTCGGCACCCTCGTGCTCGAAACCGGCCGGCGGAAGGTCCCCATGGATCAGCGGATCAAAACGCTCCTCGCGGGCTGGCTGCCCGTGGTCGAGGCCCGTTTCAGCCGCCAGGGACTCGATTACCACGTCGAGTATTTCGCGAGCCGGATCCCCGGGCTCGCGCGCGTGCCGTACACGATCGAGTACGGTATCCAAAAGCGCCGGCTCACTGCGCCGGTGGCCGATATGGTGACCTTCGTCCGGGTCACGGTCGAAAACCCGACGGATCGTCCCCGGACGGCCCGGCTAACCCTCGTGCTCCGGCACCGGGTGCTTTTCAAGAAAAAGTTTCAGGTCTTCACCTCCCAGCCCCGGCCCGCCACGGCCCGCTTCTCGCGCCGGGTCCGGGCCTGGATCGGCAGAGGTCGGCTCCTCTATAGCGTCTCGGCCGAGCCCACCCGGGTCGGAAGCGGCCGCGAGGAGAGCCTCTCCTATCGCTGGCGTCTGCCCCCGGGTGCCCGCCACTCGCTCGTGGCCAAGATCCCCTATTTCGTGGAACAGGCCCGGGATGCCGGCCGGCTCGAGCGGGCCTCCACCGGCTTCTACCGGGCCCGGACGATCCGCTTCTGGCAGCACGAGATCGGCCGGGCTACCGCGATTTCCGTGGATGAGCCGCGGGTGGTCAATACCTACCGGGCGTCTCTCGTGCTCCTGCTCCTGGACAGCCTCCACCGGGTGGACGGACGGGATTTCACGCACGCCAACTTCGACATCTACGACCGCTTCTTTATGCGGGATACGGCCTTCAATATGAAGGCGCTCATCGATGCGGGTTTCGAGCAGGTGGCCCGGGACTCGATGCTCGATCAGCTGCCCTTCTACCAGTACCCGGATGGGATGTTCCAGTCGCAGGCCCACGAGTACGATGGCAACGGCGAGGCCCTTTGGATGATGGGGGAATATGTGCGCCACACCCACGATCTGGCCTTTGCCCGCCGCCTGTTCCCGCGGATCCGGCGTTCCATGGCCTGGCAATGGCATTTCCGGAAGGCCCACTGGGCGAGTTCGGGCGGGCTCTACCCGCCCCTCGAGATGCCCGACGACGAAGAGGTCCGTGGCCATATCGTGGGCTACGATCTCTTCGCGATCGCGGGCGCGCGGGCTGCGGATGCGATCGCCTGCCGCCTTGGGCATAGGCGGCTGTGTCGGCTGTGGCGGGGTCGCACGCGTCAGTATGCCCGGATCCTCCGCCGGAAAATCGCACCGGCCTTCCGCGCGCTCGGGGTCGTACCGCCCACGACCGAGGGGCTCAAGGCCCGAGGCTTTGTTGACGGCTGGTACGGCCCCCGCTACGGGATCGACTGGGGCAACCTCGAGATCGTCTGGCCCTCCGCCCTGTACTCTCCCTGGAGCCCCGTGGTGACGGCCAGCCTCAAAACCTGGCGGGGCCGTTCCTTCGAGGGCGAGATGACCTACCCCGAGGATGGCCGTGAGAGCATCCTTCACTCCTACCTGTCCCTCTACCTCCTCGAGACTGAGATCCGGCGCAGCAGTGATTGGCATGCCCTGGAGGATTTTTACAGCGCGCTCGTGCACACGACCGCGACGCATATGGCCTCGGAAGGCATGAACGCTCCGGCCCGCTGGGGGTGGACCGCGAGGAACCTGACCTTGCCCCACGACGAATTCGCCGCTCAATACGTTAGCTGCCTGCGCGACATGATGGTCTTTGCGCGTAAGGGACGGCTCTATGTGACGAATGTGCTTTCGCCCGCCTGGCTGGATCGGGGCCGGACGGTCCGGTTTCGGGGCGGTACCCGGTTTGGGAGGCTGGCCTTCCAGGTCCGGCGGAGCCGACGGGTCTTTGCCGTGACGATCACCCCTCCGGACCCAGCAGCCGAACGGGCGATCGTGGTCCACGTGCCGGCGAACGATCGCATCGTCTCCGTCACGGGTGTCTCCGTCTGGCGGCCTGATCCGCGCCGCAACGCCGTCGTCATCGAACATCCGGGAATCCACCTGATCCGGCTTCGGGTCGGGATCCGGAGACGGTATCCCGCCCCGCCCCTGAGTTTTGCGCGGGCTGTGGCCGATTACGAACTCAACTACCGGAAGATGTGGGAACCGATGAAGCTCTTGCTGGGGGGGCTCCACCTGGTCTCCCGCCGCATTTCAGCCGGGAGCCGGGTCACGGCTTGGGCGACCCTGATCAACCGGGGTGGGGCAGGACGGGTGCTGCCCTCGATCCGGCTCTGGATCAACGGCGTGGCAGTGGCCCAAGGTCCCCGGCAGCTTGCACGCGGCATCGGTTTCAACACGCCGCGTTCGGTCATTTCCTTCGGGCACCACGAGGAGGGGATTGTGCGGGTGAGTCTTTCGGCCCGGATTGAAACCCCTGGACTCTACCGGGTGACTCTCTCGCTGGCTGGCCAGAAGCCACTTCGGCCGGAGATCGTACGTGTTCTTCCGCCGTGAATGCGCTCGGAACCGCTGGGAACAGGGAAAAGCCGGAGTTGACGGTCATGTCCACCTATAATAGACTAAGTCTAGTAGACTAAGTTTACTTTGGGTGACTTTTCATGCGTGTCTACAACATGCACGAGGCCAAAACACAGCTCTCGCGGCTGGTCCGGGAAGCCGCTTTGGGAGAACCGTTCGTGATCGCTCGCGCGGGTCGGGGCGTGGTCAAGGTCATGGCACTCGATGCACCGGAAGCCCAACAGGTGAAACGCTTCGGTTTCCTGGCCGGGCAAATCCAAGTCCCCGAGGATTTCAACACGAGGGGGGCAGACGAGATCGACCCGCTGTTCTGGGACGGAGAATGAAACTCCTTCTGGACACCGAGCTTCTGCTCTGGGGCGCGCTCGGTTTCGATCGCTTGCCCCACGGAGCCCATGGCCTCCTGGACAGCGCGGATGCCGAACTCTGTTTCAGCGCGGCCAGCCTCTGGGAGATCGCGATCCTTATGGGGCTGGGCCGGGCCGATTTTCAGGTTGATCCCCGTGTGTTCAGGCGTGGACTGATCGACAACGGCTATGGGGAACTGCCAATCCGGAGCGAACATGCGGTGGCCGTGGGCGGACTGCCCCCGATCCACAAGGATCCCTTCGACCGTCTGTTGATCGCCCAAGCCCTGGTCGAGGGCATCACGCTCGTCACTTCCGATCCGACCGTGGCCCGCTACCCCGGGGCGATCAGGCTCATCTGACGCGGGTTTTTCCGCGACCCGCGGGCTTCAGCCTGGATTCCCGCCGGGTGAGGAGCCGGGCCAGGACCACCGCCTGGTTGTGCGCTTCATCGACTGCAGCATAGAGCAGAGTGACCGTCTTCTGGCCGCTCACCGCCTTCCGGAAGGCGATGAGTGCTTCCGGCCGGGTTTTGAGCTCATTCCGGTAGCGCTTCTGGAACTCCATCCAGCGGCCGGGATCGTGTCCGAACCAGAGACGGAGTTCCGTGCTCGGAGCGAGGTCGCGGGCCCAAAGATCGATGGCCGCCCGTGATTTCGCAAGGCCCCGCGGCCAGAGGCGGTCGACCAGCACGCGGAAACCGTCCGCGGGCTCGGCTGCGAGATAGACGCGCTTGATCCCGATCGTCGACATATTCCACGACCCCCCGGCATCTCGTCCCCTCCATTTTACGCGCGGAGGGCGCTTCCCGATCCAACTATCCAGCGACTCGAAGGCTCCGGAAAACCGTCCTCAAGGTTGAAGGGAGTGCTTTCAGGGAGGCACGCAACCATTCGCTGCCGATGAGTGCGCATGCGGTGGCGAGAAGAAGCCAACAGAGTTCGGCCACGGTCTCAAGGAGGGATCCTGGCGGCAGAAGGACACGGAGGAGTCCGCCTCCCGTGACCAAGACGAAAGACAGTCCCAGGCGGATCATCACCGGACGGATCCGGAGACCCGCGAAGGAGAAGAGAAGGGCCGCATCCGCCCCGACCCTGAGTACCCAGGCCAGGGCGGCTCCCGGCAGACCGAACTCGACCAGGCCGACCCAGAGCAGGGCCAGGTAAGGTGCGAGTTCCACGAGGTGGAAACGGGCCGTGAGGTCGGGTCGTCCCTGGGCCTGGAGCAGGCTATAGGGAATGAAGGCGAGGCTGTTCACCCAGATGCCCAGGAGGAAGATCTCACCCACGGGGGCTGCGCGGTTGGCAAAGGCCGGGTTGATCCAGAGCGCGAGGAAGGGATGCATCAGAAAGATGCCGAGCAGGATGAGGGGGGTCGTGAGACTGTTCAATGCCAGAACGGCACGGAGCGCCGTGTCCCTGGCCGCATCCAGATCTTCCCGGGACAGGCGGGGGAAGAGCGAGCGCGAGAGGGCGCCCGCCAGGAGGGTTCCCCGGCTGGCGAGGTTGGATGGGATCACGTAATAAGTCACGGCCGAGGCGCCGTCCAGGGCCCCGATCACCAGACGGTCCAGGGTCGTGAGGAGGGGGCCGATGATATCGGTGAGTGTGATCCAGAAACCGTAGCGAAAAAGTCTTTGGGCTTGGCCCGCCTCAAGATGCGGACGGTTCCGGAGGGGCAGGGCGCGGATCAGAGGCGGGATGAAAAACAGGGCCGAGACTGCCCGTGCCGCCACCGTGATCGGGATCAGGACGGCGAGGGAAGGGCTCCAGAACTCGGCGGCGAGGAGGGGGGCCACGTAGTAGAACAGGCTTCCGGCGAGCTGGAGCAGGTTCACGGTCCCGAAACGCTCACGAGCCTCGAGGGCGCCGGTGAGCACACTCGTGGTCAGGCTCAGGGGGACGGCGAGGGCGAGATAAGGCAGGGAGATTCGGATTTCGTGGACAAGCGTCGGGGTCAATCTGAACACTGGACCGACCAGGAGAAGTCCTACAACATATAAGAGGAGTCCACCGAGAAGCCCGAGACCGGTATTCAGGGCCAAGGCCGTCCAGAAGACTCCTTCCCGCCCCCGTTCATCCGTGAGCTGGGCGATCCGGTTCGTCGTCGCCCGGGTGAGCCCAAGGTTGAACAGGCCGAAATAACCCAGGATCAGCCAGACGATCGCCAGAATACCGTAGCGTGCCGTCCCGATCCGTCCGAGGTAAAGGGGGACTGTGACCAAGGCGATCAAAAGCGACCCGATCGCTCCAGTCAGGTTGTAGACGGTATGGCGGGCCACGCTCATGGCGGAGATTCTACATGGGCTGACCTGCCAACCCATGCTGGCTGCCGGATCCTGATCATCGGTCCATAATGGATCAGTCCCCGCGCAGGAGACTCTCATGATCCAGCCACCCCGTCAGTCGAGCCGGCTTCTCCTTTTCCTCCTCGGGGTTGCCTTGTCCGGCGTCGCATGGGCCGCTCGCGGTGTCCCCGATCGGGTCGGTGTCATCCCGGCTTTTGTCTTTCCGATCGGGCCTGCCGTCAACGTCTTCCGGTTACCCCATGAGCGGACCTACGTCTATTACGCCAATGGCGATTATTTCCGCTGGCAGGAGGATCGGTGGACCGTGGCACCGCTTGCTTCCGGACCCTGGGAGCCTCCCGCTGCCGGGGTCGTCATCCCGCATGCACTCACCTTCGGTCCGCCACCCCCGTTGCGGTCCAATCCCGCGTACTTCGCCTGGTGGCGTCGGACGGCCGCACCCTGGTGGCGCCTCCATCATCCCCACTGGTGGACGGCTTTTCACAGCGCACTGGGTCACTACCGGACCTGGCGGAGGCAGGCGCTCCCCCGCTTCCGGGCGCATCCTGATTTTTGGCGCCTTGCCGGAGGAATCCGGTTGCGGCCTGCCTTTGCATCCGGGCAGGTGGTGATCCAGCCCAGCCAGATCCAGACCAAGATCCTGACACCCGATCTGTCCGGTCGTTACTACCAAAACGCCCGCCGCGCCTTCGAATGGGCCCATCCCTGGGGCGTCTCCGGAAGTGCCGACTTTGGCGCTTTTCCGGGTTGGCCCGGGGTGGAGCCGTATCCCAGCTTCTGGGGTGGATCCCTCATGATCCAGGCTGGCGGATACGGAGATCTGATGCCTTGGGGAGTGTGGGGCAGTTTCCCATACCCGATCTTTTCGGGGAGTTTCTTCTGGCGATGAAATCCAGGCAAGAGGCTCCCTGAGTCCCCGCTTGGGCAATCCCCGCGGAGCCACCCCTGGAAGGCTTCCCGGATGACGGCGAACGCAGGCGACGGACGGTTCCGCTGCCCGCACATCGATTCGGACCGGAACGGGTCGGAGGCTCCGGTGGGGAGCGATGTTATAATGCCGAGTTACTTGATCCGCCGGGGTGCGAATGAAAAAACCGGCGGCGAGACCGCCGGTCATCAGGGTGCGAAGACCGAGTATCTGGCTGTCGTGATATTCCGGGAAACGGGTGGGCAAACTTCTCCATGCACGATCATGAAAAGATCAGTCTGTCGCGTCCAATGGGAAGGACACGATGGAGGAGGCTTCTGCCCGGCGGGATCCTGCCTGTGCTCCTGCTCGGCGGGTGTGCCTCCGTTTCCCAGCCGCCGCGCGTCGCGGTCAACCCCACCCGCTTCGAACACGCCCGCTATGTGGAGGTCACCTACACCGCTCATCGCCCACCTTCGATCCGCTACCTCGAGACACTGCCGGCCCCCGCCCATCGCTCACTGGAGGGAACGTGCAGACCGCGGTCCCAACCGGACCGTCTGCAAACCCGGGGAGTCTGGTTCTGGAAGACCCGGCGTCTCCTTACCCAGGCCCGCGATCGGAGAAGGCTTCGTCAGGAGATGCGGAGGCTCGGACTCGACCGGCTCTACCTCGAGGTGAGGGAACCCCTGGGGACTCTGGCCCCGCTTTTGCGCGAATTTGAAACCCGGGGCATCCGCGTCGTGGCGCTTTCCGGGGAACCCTCGGACATCGATCACCCGAGGCGCGTCACGGCCGTCATCGACGCCGTCCTCGATTTCAACCGTGACCATGTCCATGGCTTTTCCGGGCTCCAGTTCGATATCGAGCCCTACGCGCTCCCCGGTTTTGCCCGGCACAAGCGGGGGGACTATGCCCGTTATGCCCGGCTCATGCGGGAGATCCGCGCACGCATCGGCCGGAAGATGAAGTGGAGCGTGGTCGTGCCGTTCTGGTTCGATCAGGTCCCCTGGAAGCAGGGCAGTCTCCTCGCCTTCGTCCTGAGACAGGCGGATGCCGTGGCCATCATGGCCTACCGCTCCCGTTACGCGGGAGTTCTGGCCCTGGCCCGACCGGGACTCTGCGAGGGTCAACGGCAGGACAAGCCGGTCTATGTGGGGATCGAGACCGCCCCGTTCCCTGACGAGGACCACTTCTTCCTGACGCGGCGCGAGTTCAGGCGCCACCTCCGAAGCAGCCCGGGACATCTTGATCTCGCGGGGCGGATCACGATGGCGGATCATTGGGTCTACCACTACGAGGTCAAGGGCTCCGCCCTTTCCTTCTACTCGCATCCCGGCCGTATCGGGCGTCTCCTCGGACGGAGCCCCGCCTATACGAGCTTTGCCGGTTGGATCATCGAGGGACTGGGCGATGAGGGCGGGAGCCATGAGAATCCTTAAGTTCACTCTCGTCGCCCTGGCCGGCGCGGTCATTGTCGCCGCGGCGATC
>JAJYFY010000064.1 GCA_021785265.1 Pseudomonadota bacterium | reverse complement strand
GTCAATGCTGGTGTCAAAGCTCAGGATCGTGGACTGCATGATCACGCCGTTCAGATCGACATTCTTGTCGTTTTCGAGGATCCAGGCCAAAACGGCGTTGCGTGTGGTCCCATAGCTCTCCCCGTACAGGTACTTCGGCGAATTCCAGCGGTTGAACTGGGAGAGAAACTGCACGATGAAGTCGGCAAACGCATGACCGTCCTGGTCGACCCCAAAGTAGTTCTTGGGATTGCCGTCCGGTAAAAGGCGACTGAAGCCGGTGGCCGGCGCATCGATGAAGACCTCGTCGGTCGCATTGAGAAGGCTGTAGTGGTTCTGAACCAGCCGGTACGGTGCCGCCGGCGTGTGGTTCGGGGCCGGTGCGGTGACGACCCGGATCGGTCCATAGGCGCCGATGTGCAGCCAGATGGTCGAAGAACCCGGTCCCCCATTGTAGAAAAAGGTGATCGGACGATCCGCAGGATTCACGCCCCGTTTCAAGTAGGCAACATAAAACATGCTCATGGCCGGCTGGTGTTTCCGGTTTCTGAGGATGATCGTGCCCGCCACGGCCTTGTATTTGATCCGGTGCCCCCCGATGACCACACTGCCGTAGGTGACACTTTCATGGGGCTTGAGCCAATAACTATATTCTTTCGACGTTTTGGGAGGGTGAGAATGACCCATCCAATGATGGGGGGCCGCCCAGGCCGGAACCATGATGCCGGCAGATAAGAACATGACGACGAACCTTAGCGTATGTTTGCGATCTGTCATTTTTGATACCTCAACAGGCAAGCCCGAATGCAGACTGCATGGGGCTGCCAAAAGTAAACGATCCACTTGCGGATCCAGCAAGCGAACAAAGGACAGCCTCGTCATTTAGACCGCCCGGCAGAGACGACCCTGTTCCATGGACACACACGGCCTGGGCTGCTTTTGGACGAGACTCGTCGATTATACTCCCCGCTCAAGCGCAGGAAACAATATGCAAAACCGCCTGCCCTGGAAGGATACGCGGATCCTCAAACGCCATCAGCCCATTGTTTTTTTAATGAAAAGTCATTGGGTTGGCAAGGCACCGTGTTTAGACCGTGGCCTTCGTGGCTCCTTCCGTTCTGACCTGCGAGATCGGAATCCGTACGGAAAAGGGATCTGGATGACTGGACGAGTAGACAATTGGAACTTCTGGTGCGAGCGGGCCATGGGTCCTGGGTCCGCGCAGGAAAACCCGGAGTGCCTTGAGAGGATGGCTGAAGGTGTCATTGACGGCGGTTCCCTCAAATCCACAGTGGGCCATGCAGTTATCACACTTTGGGTTCCGTCCGACTCCATAGCGATCCCACTCGGTATCCTCGAGAAGAGCCTGGAAAGAGGAGGCATACCCCTCCCCCACCAGGAGGTAACAGGGTCGCTGCCAACCGAAAACATTGTAGGTCGGGTTGCTCCACGGGGTGCACTGGTAGGTCTGGTTGCCTGCCAGAAAGTCCAGAAACAGGCTGGACTGGTTGAAAACCCAGCGGCGTTTACCTTCCCGCCCCAACCGAAAAACTTCGCGAAAGAGCTTCTTGCTTTGCTGACGCGGCATGAAGACTTCCTGGTTGGGCGCCCGCTCATAACTATAGCCCGGGGAAACCGTGATGCCTTCCACCCCAAGCTTCATCGCACTATCGAAGAAATCTGCGATTTCCTCCGGACCCTCACCCTGGAACAGGGTTGAATTCACGGTCACCCGGAAACCCCGTTCACGGGCCAGGCGGATAGCCGCCACGGCCTTGTCATAAACACCCTCCTGGCAGACTGACGCGTCATGGCGTTCCTGGTTCCCATCGAGATGGATGGAGAAGGTGAGATAGACCGAGGGTTTGAAACGGTCGATGTGTTTGGGAAGAAGAATGGCATTGGTACAGAGGTAAACAAACTTCTTGCGGCTCACAATGCCTTCCACAATGGCTGGAAGCTCCTTATGAACCAGAGGTTCTCCACCCGCAAGCGAGACCATCGGCGCTCCACACTCATCGACCGCCTTGAGCGCTTCTTCCACACTCATGCGACGTTTGAGGATCTCCTCCGGATAGTCGATTTTTCCGCATCCCGAACAGGCGAGGTTGCATTGGAAAAGGGGCTCGAGCATCAAGACCAGAGGGTACTGGCGAACTCCCCTCAGGCGGTTGCTGAGGATATAACGGGCCACACGGTACTGCTGGATTAAAGGAACGCTCATCATGTCACCTCAAAAAAACCGATCCCATCCTCAGGACACGGAGGTCTGTGCCAAAGCGGCGATCTGCCCCTTTAGGATAGACCAATAATCATGGCGAAGCGATCTCCACTCCATGTGAAACCACGGGGTAAAGGTCTCCGGTCGAGAATCCATTTCCCGGTCGAGGGTCTCGGGCTCGATATAGCGGCAATCATCGACTTCATTGACGTTGGGTCGGACCGTCTGGTCACCCACAAAACCGGCGAAAACCCAGCAGAACTCATTTTCAGAACCAATCGATAAATATTCAGCATGATACTGAAATTTATAAATATAACTGGGTTCGCAAACCAAACCGAGCTCCTCCTCCAACCGTCTCTTAGCCGCCTCCGGGGTTTTTTCTCCGACTCGGGGGTGACTGCAACAGCTATTGGACCAGAATGCGGGCCACAACCGCTTCTGGCGGCTTCGCCGTTGCATGAGAACGGCACCTTCACTGTTGAAAACAAAAAGGGAAAAGGCCCGGTGCAGGATGCCCTTGCCTTCGTGACAGCGGGCCTTGTCCAAAGACCCGGTCTCCCGATCCTCGGAATCGACTAGGATCAGCAGGTCGCTGTCGAAAGAGACGACCGGATGGGGAGCGGAGTCAAGCATCGATCTGACCAATCTGCACCTCCATCGCCTGATAGCCGGCATCCTGCATCGCCTTGATGACGGCTCCCGTCTTTCCCGGGCAAAGGGCAATGATCGAGCCCCCTCCCCCGCCACCGGTGAGCTTGGCCCCCAGTGCACCGTTCTCCCTCGCGATTTCGATCAAAAGCTCGATCTCGGGGCTTGAGACTTGAAGGGCCGCGAGCAATCCCTGACAGACGTTCATGAGGTCGCCCAGTTGCTCGAAATCCGCCTTCTCGACTGCCCGGACCCCTTCCAGGACCAGACGGTCGATTCCCTTGAAGATCTCCTCATAAAGGGCATTGTTCTTTTTCCACGCCTGTCGGACCCGCCGGACGGTCTTGGCCGTCAGGCTTTCGACATGCGTCATTCCGACCACCAGCGGAATCGGCTGCGGAGGGTGGATGATCCGCATCTCGGCCGGCTGGCCCGGGCGGTAGAGGAGCAGTTGCCCATAGGTGGCCACTGTGTTATCCACTCCCGATGGGGTGCCGTGGGCGATCTTCTCGCATTCAAAGGCCAAGGTATTGATTTCCTCGTCCGCCATTCTCAGCTTGAAATGCAGGTTCATGGCCCGGATCGTGGCCACAGCCATTGCCGCCGATCCCCCAAGTCCCATGGCTTTGGGCACATTCGAAAAAATCTCGATCTGGAGGGGACGATTTTCCAGGCCTAACTTCTGGATAATGAGCTGGATCGAATGGTGGAAGGAATCAGGTTCGTTTTGCTTGGGATGCAAACGTTGTTCAATGCCCCAGCGGGGAATGATCAGGGTCACCCCTTCCTCGGCATCCTTCACTTTGCACTTGATGGCCAGTGGAATCGGGGCGGTGATGGCATGGCTGCCGTAAACCACTGCATGCTCACCCAGAAGGATGACCTTCCCATGGCCCACCCCATATTCCACCATATCCGGCTGCCTCTGCCCGGTATCCGGGTGTTCCGGTCGGGGTTGAGATTCGCTGCGGACCGTTTCAATGATCTCCCGTGCTTTCCAGACCTTGATATCACCCCCGTCGATCAGGCGATCCACGACCGTTTCGAAGATGGCGGGATCAGCGCCTGCGGCCAGTGCCACGCTCCGGGCATGAAGAGTCATGTGACCCTGCTGAATGCCATCCGTCACCAGGGCTCTCAGGGCCGAAAAGTTCTGTCCGAGTCCCACCGCTCCCATGATTTCCGCAAGTTCGCGAGCGCTTTGGGCACCCAAGAGTCGCTGGTTGACGGCAACCGTCTGGTTCGATTGCTGCTGTCCACCGACCGTACCGACTTTGATGGGCATTTCAAGCACGCCGGCCAAATTCCCACGCGGATTTTTGTACCAACGGGTCAAGGCGGTATAAGAATGACCACGGGCCGCATAAGCGTGGGCGGCGGCTTCGAGTGCCCTCCAGTCGTTCCCCGTGGCGAGCGCTACGGCATCAATGCCGTTCATAATGCCTTTGTTATGGGTGGCCGCACGATAGGGATCCACAACTGCCAGATCATTGGCCAGAATGATGCCATCGCGCACCTGTTCGGGATCATGCCCGGATCGGGCCAGGGCCGCCAGCGTGATTTCGCAACTTGTCCGAACCACCGCTCGATCAGTCAGGTTCGACAGAATCCGCAAGAGTACCCGGCCGCCGGTCAGGTTCTCGAGAAGCGAGGCAACCCCTTCGCACATCGTGTTGACCAGGTTAGCCCCCATCGCATCGCAGGTATCGACCAGCAAATGCACGACCAGCATGTCACGGCCTGTACTCGGCGAAACATGCTTCCAAACTTCGATGTCCCGTGCTCCTCCCCCTCTTGCGACAAGGTTGGGATGGAAGCTGTTTGCGAGGTTGATTATCTCGTCCTTCCGATTGAGGAGTGTGCTCTGGGCTTCCCGGGGATGCGGCAGGTCGATGATCTGGACTTGGCCGATCAGGAGGGTCCCCTGACTCACACTTTGGAATCCACCCCCATCACGGGCCATTTTCGCGGCTGCACACAAGGCAGCCACGATCGAGGGTTCCTCGACGACCAGCGGGATGACATAGTCTTTTCCGTTGATCAGGAAATTGAGCGCCAGACCGATCGGCAGTCCCATGACGCCGATGACATTCTCGATCATCTTGTCGGCGTGATGCACCTTGAGAAGATGTTTCCCAGCCGCGAGCGCCAGGTAATCCTCGTCAGTGAGAAAACCCTTCTCGTGAATGACCCGGACGCGTTCGGGGACCGACAGCTTATAAAAATTGGGAATGCGTGCTCGACTCATGCGGTAGTTCACTCCGGAATCGGACGAATCTCCAACCCTTGGGTTTCTTGATTCGTTTCAACTATATGATAACCGATTGCCTCGACCCGATGCCGGAAGACCGAAAGGGTTTCCTGATTTTCTGCCATTGCAAAACCCACGTCACCCCCGCCGGCACCGGAAGGTTTGTAGCTGACCCCGAGGCTTTGGGCCAGGGCCAAAAGACGGGCGTGCTTGTCAGAGAGGATTTCGAGACCACTGGCGATCCCCAGGTTGCCTAGCGCCTCTGTGTACTGATCGATCGCAAGGCGGAACCGTTTGCTCTCCCCTGCCCCAAAGGCCACAATCCCCACTTCACTAATCCGGGTCAGGGTGTCAATCATCCTCTGAAAACGCGCTGGTTCTTTTGATGCCCAGAAGAAAAAACGTTCCAGCATGCCACTCGTGGCCGTGGAATGGCCGGTCCAGACAATCAGCAAGGGACAGGGCCGTTTTGGAGAAAAGGCTTCCACGGAGGGGTAGCCATTTGCAGGATCATTCTGGAACCGGATCCAATGACCAAAACAGCTGGCTGCAATGTCCACGCCGCTGCCCCGTTGATCCGGTTGCTCGCGATACATCTGCCAGAGCTCGGGCCAGAGTTGGCTGGGCCTCGAGTCCATTTCTTGCACCGACCGGATTGCGCGGATGGCGGCGAACAGGGCCACGGTCAAAGCCGCGCTGGATCCCAGGCCCAGTTTGCCGGATTGCGAGTAAAAATCCCGTGTATCGAGTTCCAGACGGATCGCCTGCGAACCGGTCAGGAGGGGTCCATGATTCTTGCAGCACCAGGAAAGAATATGCTGAACGAGGGACAGCGCCTGACCGGTTTCGGGATCTCCGGACTGAAAGGTTCGCGGAGCATCCGGATGGAATGGGATTTCCCGGCCGGGCCAGAGACTGGACTCGATGACCGAGACAGGGCCTTCAATCCAACGAAGAGTCACCCGGGCCCTTTGCCCGACTGCCATGACCAGTGCAGGTGCGCCCTTCAGAACGGCATACTCGCCGAGGACAAGCAGTTTGCCTGGAGCTGAAACCCGGATGCCCCCGGCTGACGGTGGGCTCATGGATCGGAAGGATGGGGTTTCCCGGCTCCGGAAAGCACCCGCGCACCCGGCCCCAATCGACTGGTCATCACCTCGAGAACGCCTGGAATCTGACGCAGGATCCCGGCGACCTGCTGGATGGCGCCCGGCTCGCTGACCGCCTTGACTTGGGGGCCCGCATCGACCGTGAAAAAAACGGGAATCCCTTGTGCCCGCAGGTCACGGATGACGGCAAGGCAGTTGACTGTGGCCCCATTCCAGTAAATCAGTCCAGGCTTCCCTGCAAGGGCCAGGCCGTGCATTTTGAGACAGCTGTGCTCGCTGACCCGTGCCAGTTTTTCAAAATCCCGGGCTTGAACCGCGGTTCGCGCCTCTTCGAGATCCAGGGGTTGGGCCCGGATCCAGCTCTCGTAAAACGGCGAGGTGTTTGCAGTCTGGCTCATGCCAGCAGTCGACCCCACTGACTTCGTGGACAGGCTGGTAATGGCGACCGCGACCTCGAGGGGCCAGTCGGCGGGGGTGGCGAGCGGAACGAGTTCAGTATGCCCCGGAGCCGGGGTATCATGCAGGCGGAGCTCGACAAAACCGCCATAGAGGGAACGCGGCGCGGAACCTGAAGCCCACCGGGCCCACTGGTTTTTTTCTTCATCGGAAACATCGAGATTCAAGGCGGCAATCGCCGCGGTCACCAGTGCCGCAAAACCCGAGGCCGAAGAGGCCAGTCCTGCAGAGGTTGGGAAATTGTTACGGCTCCGGATGCGTGCTTTATGCGTGCAGGAAGCCCGTTCCCGGATAGGATCCAGACAGCGGCTCACCCGACTCAGGCCAACTGGGTCCGGTAAGCCATTCAACAGGAAAAGGTCTTCCGGCAAATCCGGGTCGAACTCGATTTCGGTCTGGGTCCAAAGGGATTCCAGGGTTACGGAAAGAGATCCGACCGCAGGTAGATTCATTCCTCCATGGCGTTTTCCCCAGTATTTGACGAGAGCAATATTGGGCTGGGCTTGGGCGATGGCCATGATCAGTTCCCATTGCGAGAGGCAATTTTAAGGGATCAGCCCCGTTGCTGCCGGAGGGATTTTTACGCCGTCCAACCCAGGGCCTGCGCAAAACGCCGGAGGGCCTGTCGCGCCAGCCGGTCGTTTTGCCAGAGTAGACGCAAGCCTGAAAAGTCTCGTATCCGCATCTGGGCCAGACCAAAAGGCAGGCGCGACAGCGCGATCCGGCCCCAGGGATCGAGAATCCGGGTGAAAACCGAGGGCAAGCCTTGGTCATGGCTGTCCAGAGGAGCTTTGATCGCGATGAAAGGAAGGCCTCTCTCAGAAGCCACTCGAGCCACGGCGAAAGCTTCGAGATCGACCAGAGCGACTGGGTAATGCTCCCGCAAAAGGGTTTTTTCAGCCGGGTCAGCCACGACATGATCCACTGTCAAAAGGTCTTCACAATCCTGGGGCGGTGAGCTCAGCTCGTGGGCAAGTTGCAAACGCCAGATTGGGTCCACTGGCAAAATGCGCCCTTCCTCGTCCAGAACCCTGGAAGGCAGGAAAATTCGGCCAGCTCGGGCCTCCCGGCTCAGGCCACCGGCACATCCCCAGGAAGCCAGTCTTTGGCACCCGAGGTCCAAAAGAGCCCGTGCTGCCCGTTCAGCCCGAGCAGCGCCCATTCCGGAAACCCAGCAATAGTTATGCTGACCGAGGGATACCGGTTGGTCCAGTGCAATATGGCCCCGGATCAAGGAGCGTGCCTCTCGAATGAGTGCCACGACAAGGCCTGTGGGCTCGGATCCATTCTTGTCCAAGGCATGAGGTTCCGGTCTCATTTCGGTCGGGGTCAATCAGACTACTCCAGGACAACGGCCGTGCCATAGGCGGTCACTTCATTCATGGCTTGTCCCGGCCCGGAATCAAACTCACCTGAGTCGAAACGCATGCCCAGTACCGCATTGGCCCCTCTTGCTTTCGCGGCCTCAGCCAGTTGGGCCAAGGCATCGTTCCGGCTTTTCGAAACCATCTTGCTGTAACCTTTTTGACGCCCACCAAAAATAGCCCTCAGACTACCCAGCCAGTTCCCGGCAAAGTTTCTGGAACGGACGCTGGTGCCATAGACGGGGCCGATCGCCTTGCGGACGTTCCGCCCGGGACAATCATTCAGGGTCAAAATGAGAACCTCATGCTCGAAATGGTTTGAGGGCATGTTCCGAACTCCTTTGCAGGTTAAATATGATGGCCTAGACGGATGGAAGCGGGCTCAAGGGCTTTTATGAGACTGGGTCGATACCAAGACTGTGAGAACAACGATGCTCTCTCCACCCAATGTGGCTGATAACATAGCATGACCTTCTCTATTCAACCAAAGGTTTTTAGCGATGCCCCATCATGAATCGCCCGTTGCAATCGTTGCACTCAGTGCCCCAGCTCGAACCAAGCCGAGCATCTATCCTGAACCGTTTGCTTCCCTCATGGCAGGACGAGAAAAACATCCACTGGGTGATTTGTTTGGGTTGATTAATTTTGGCGTAAACCTCACCCGACTTCTTCCAGGAGCAAGATCTGCCCTTCGTCATGCCCATTCAAAGCAGGATGAGTTCATCTATGTAGTAGATGGACACCCGGTACTCATCACCGATCATGGCGATACACCACTCTCCCCTGGGATGTGTGCCGGCTTCAAGGCAGGCACGGGTATTGGCCATCAGCTGGTCAATCGCTCTCACCAAACCGTGGTTTATCTTGAAATCGGCGACCGGACGCTGGGCGATTCAGTGATGTATCCGGATGATGACCTGCAGGCAGTTTTTGACAACGCTGGAAAATGGGTATTTGTGCATAAAAATGGAACGCCTTACCCTGCAGGTACATGAGTACCTTTAGCATGGGAGCACTTTGGCACACGAAACGGATTGGTCCATTCTGACGACGATCAATGCCCCTCGTAAGGAACCGGTTCCGGTGATGATCTGGAATTCTGACTCTGCGAAGGGTCGAATCTGGAGGGACCAGACCCCACTACACGGGCCACCACAGCTGATTCAGACGGAGTTTAGATTGTGCCAAGACAATGTCAGTGGAAAAGTGAAAGGTGGATTCAACTCTGAAGTGCAACTTCACTGACGGGCCAAGGGGGCAAGCTGCGGTCGCATCGTGGCTTTCCCGACTGGCCAGTCGAAGGAGCACCGA
>JAJYFY010000063.1:9033-9490 GCA_021785265.1 Pseudomonadota bacterium | reverse complement strand
GGGTTCGTCGAGGGATTGAACAACAAGATCCGGGTCATCCAGAGACGAGCCTATGGTCTGCACGATGAGGAATACCTCAAGCTGAAGGTCCTGACCTGCATGCTTCCGGAGCTCTGATCAAAATTTGAGCAAAACCTACCCACACGATTTCACGAAGAGCCTTTATTTTAAACAGGCTGGTCACGAAGTCATCCAGACTGAACGAGAGTGAAATCGCGAACTGATTGAAGATCAGCTTGGAGGCGTTGCCGACTCGCCGGTGCAAAACCGGTTTAGCTCAGTGGGTGCTTGGCCTCACCGAGGTACTTTCTGACGGTGCCAGTCAAAAACCTCTCAAGCAGGCGGGCGGGGGCACTCCTGCCCCCGCCGCGATGAACCTCCATGAAAGCTCAGGGTGTGTATGTCACCCGGCCACAGGAGAGGTTAGTGAGCCGGGGAGGTACCCGGGTGAGTTCCT
>JAJYFY010000063.1:0-9023 GCA_021785265.1 Pseudomonadota bacterium | reverse complement strand
AGGCGGCGGCTGCGGTCACCCCCGCCCTGCTGATTTTCCTACCCCTTTGAGTTCAGGGCCTATACGCCACTTTGTGACAAGACAGTTTGGTGAGTCGAACGGGTGCCAAGGTGAGTTCCTTGAGGTGATCTTTGTCCAAGAGCCGATTGAAGGCTGTCAATGGTTTTCTCTCCAAGGTCTTCCAGGCGCTCACCGTTCGTACGTCTTGGCGACAGTCACTCTTCAGGGTGGCGATCTGCGCCGCAGTGGGCGCCATGTCGAGTCCCACCTGCATCATGCTGACTAGGGTGTTGAAGTGGTTGTTCAGAACTAGGAAAGAGCGCAGCGCATGGGGTTTCGGTTTCGGATGGTTGAAACGAGACAGAAAGCCTCCTTTTGGTTTCTGGCCGCCGATCTGGTTGAGGCGGGCCAAGAGTTTCTTAGCCTGCAAGGCGACTGGAGGCGGCAAGTGCCCGTGCATGAGCGCGGCCAACTGGGTTTTCACGGCTTGGACTTCCTGGTGACCCTGGAAGGTCTGCTGCATGCCATGATAGGCGTGCATCGTAAGCCGATTCTGGGCACGAAGGTCCGCCATCAAGTCCGCGCTCTGACCGATACGGGGATCGTTCATGACCGTGACGTGCCGGGTGTAGACCTTGCCGTTCACCGTGAGCTTGAGCGTATAAACTCCCGGAATGACCTGCGGGCCGTGCGGACCCGGTGTGGTCACGCCGGCCACCGTGTTCATCTGATTTTCGAGGTCATGGTGAAAAGCCGGCGGCGGGGCGTAGCGAAGGTTCCAGTTGAAGCGGTTCATGCCCACTTGGGTGCTCAAGGCCCGTGACTGGGGTGAAGCCAGCCAATAGCGTGGATAGGCCTGACCCTTGATGGGGGGAGGCAATGTGCTGGAGTAGGTACGGACCAGGTGTCCGCGGGCGTCAAAGATCTGGAGCCGGATCGGTCCTATGGGTTTACGGTTGAGGTCATAATCCACGATCACGCCGTAGGGTGGGTTCGGGGCATGGGGGACCTCGATGGAGAAGGGCTGATCCCAGTTGCTGTTGCTGCGGGAACGAATGGCCTCCTCGGGTTTGAAGAAATAGACGGAAGAGTCGGCAATCGTTTGGGCGTGGGCGGCGATCTGGCGCAGTGGCGTGATGTCATCCAATACCCAGAAGCCGCGGCCGAAGGTGCTGATGACCAGATCGTTCATGTGGTAGGCCGTGTGGATCACGAGATCCGTGATGGAGGTGCTGGGCAGGTTTTGGCGCAACGACTGCCAGTGATTGCCGTTGTCAAAACTGACGTAGACGGTCGTCTCGGTGCCCACAAAGAGCAGGCCGGGCTGTTTGGGATCGGCTCGTAACACGTTCACCCAGCTGCCAGTGCGTTGATTACGGGGCAGGCCGCGAACAATGCTGACCCAGGTCCGGCCGCCATTGGTGGTGCGCCAGATGAGCGGAATTCCGGCGATCGTATGGGCCGGTCCGATGGGCTTGGGATGGTGACGGACGGTGAGATAACCTGTGACATAGGCAGTCCCCGCTTCGTCTCCGGCTTCGATGGTATGCAGGTGGGTATGGGGTGGAAGACCGGTGATGTTCGTGACGTTGGTCCAGTGCTTTCCTCCATCCCGGGTGTTGTAGATCTGGTTATTGCTACTCACGGTCCAGACGACACCTGGTTGCACCTTGGAGATGGAAAAGTCATTGATGACTGGACCGGGCGGTGCAAAGGGGTTGTGGGGCTTCTTCTTTTTGCCCTTGATTTTCTTGGCAGGAGGGAGTGGCTGACCGCAGGGCACAGGCGGCTTTCCCTTGAGCGTGGTGAGGTTCGGACTGAAAGACCGCCAAGAATGGCCGCCGTCGTGCGAGACCAGGAGACACTGGTAGGCAATATAGAAAGCCTGGGGATCAAAGACGGTGTCAAACTTTTTCGGCTGGCTGCGGTTACCCCAGTAATTTTTGGTTTTAACGCCGAAGTTGGGTGCGATGTTCTCCCATTGCCCGGTGACCATGTTGATCTTGATCAGGCCGCTGCCCCCGCCACCCGGGCCATAACCCAGGCCGTAGAGGATATGCGGGTGCAGGGGATCAGGAGTGATGTAACCGAATTCGGAGGAGGGCAGGGGTTTCCAGTTGATGAAATCCACCTGGCCCCAGTTGCTCTGGTTGCGGATCATGACTGCACCCGTATCCTGTTGTGCGCCCAAGATCCAGAAGTGATATTGGTGGGTGGTGGCGACATGGTAGATCTGTGAGAAAGTCTCGGTATACCAGAGGCTCCAGGCCCGGCCGTTATTGAGTGTGACGCTGGCCCCCTGGTCGGAGGCGACCACCATGCGATGCCCATCGTGGGGATCGATCCACAGATCGTGATAGTCCTCACCACCAGGTGCGCCCTTGAAGGCGTGAAAGACGACGCCACCGTCGGTGGAGCGATACATGGCGGTGCTTACGGTATAGAGAACGTTCGGATTCTCCGGGTCCACGAAAACGCCGCAGCTATAGTTTCCCTGACCGTTGCTGATCCGTTTGTCCTTGACATCCATGTGCTGCCAGGTGACTCCCCCATTGTTGGAACGGAAGAGCCCGGATCCATGTTTGATGTTGTTGCCGACGATGTAGATACGCCGTCCATGCAGGGCGACTGCCACGCTAACCCGGCCCGGGAAGGGCGGAATCTTGAGCGGCGTCCACGTCAGGCCGCCGTTCATGGATTTGAACAAGAGGGGGGGTTTGGGCTTCGCTTTCGGTCCATGCATGAGCTTGAAAAATGGACCTCCCGTCCCTTGGGTCACAGCCAGCATGATCTTAAAATCACCGGCATCGGCCACGACTTCGCGTGTGCCCTTGTAGCCGGCGGGGTCGAGGACCCGGGTCCAGGTCCCACCGCCATTGGTGCTGCGCCAGATGCCCCCGCCGTGGTGGTTGGCATTGCCGAGGGCCGAGACGATGACCACGTTGGGGTTTTTGGGATCCACCAAGATGTTGTCGATCATCACGGTGTTTTTGAGTCCCATGTGGTGCCAGGTTTTGCCGGCATTGGTGGATTTCCACACCCCATCCCCCAGGCTGCCGAGACGGGCGTTGATGATGGTGGGGTCGCCCGTTCCGGCATAGACGATATTGGGATCGGAGGGGGCGACCTGGACGGCACCGACGCTGTCCACTTTTTTTATCTGGTCGAAGATGGGGAACCAGGTGACCCCGGCGCTCGTGGTTTTCCAGAGCCCCCCTTCGGGGGTCGCAGCGTAATAGACGTTGGGCTCGCTGCTGACACCGGTGACCGAGGCAACCCGGCCGCCATGAAATGGCCCGACGTTCCGCCACCGAAGGCCCGCATAGAGGTCAGGATTGACCTGTGCGGTTGCGACCAAGCAGAACGCGAGGCCGCCGAAGACAGCCAGGCCCCAATAGACAAGCTGCGGAAATCGTCTCATGTCGTATACCTCTGAAAAACCGTCGTGTTGAACCACGGAAACACTGACCCGCCGATTCCTGCTGGAACCGGCCGCGTGGAGGTTTGCCCACGCAGACCCTGAAGGAATAACCTCCGGTAACATACTCTCGCACTTTGGTGAATGCAACTGAGGAAGTAAGCAGCAGATGCACGTGAGCGGGGGCATGCCTCCGGTCAGGGGTTTTTCCATCTTTGGCATGAGGGACTTGACCGGTCCTGTCTAGGCGTCGTCTCCTAGCCGGTTGCAGGCCGGGGTTCGGCTCCCAGTTCCGGGATCCCAACCCGGGTCAAAAGGCCATAGGCCGGATCATAAAACCGAGGATCCCGGGTAGGATCATGCGGATCCCCTTCAGGAACCACGATCACCATGCCCTGTCGGGCCCGGGTCAGAAGAACCCGGTAGGCGTTGAGAAGGTAGTGTTGCCGGTCTTCCTTGTGGATCCGTTCCCATCGCTTGCCCTTGAAGCTGAAATACTGCCAATCGGTTCCGTCAGTTCGGAGATCGCCATCCCAGACCACGCAGGCCCAGTCGAGTTCCAGACCCTGGACCTGGAACTCGGTGGCTGCGTCCTCCAGATAGTAGGACGAGCGGACATCTTCCCTGCTTTCAAGAAACCATCGGACAGGATCCACCTTGACCCGGACATCGATGGCATACGGCTTGAGGCGCTGCGCTTGGGAGGACACCATCAGGCCATAACGTTCCGTACCGCGGGCCTGATGACGGAGCCAGTTCTTGGCCAGGGCCAGATGCCGAGTGACATAAATCGGGAAGCGGGGTAATATCTGGGGCAGGGTGTTTCGAGCCTCCTCCGTTTCCAGTGCCAGCAGTCGGTTGACAAAACCCGCGACTCGCTCGGAGCGAAAGGAACGGATGGAAGCCGCAAGATGGAGGGTCGGGTCCCAGTAAACTTGGGCACGGACCCGCAGGGCTTCCAGGTCTCCGGCGACGTGATATTCGGCTTCCTGCAGCTGGGGCGAAAGATGGACCGACCAGTCGGGAAAGGCGCGCAGGACCGCAGCCAGCCACTCATGGATTCCTCCTTCTCCGGTGTTGATTTCCTGTCCGCTCCCGACCAGACAGACGATCACGGCCCAGTCGCGGTGACGGTCCAGACAGGAAATGAGATATTCCGGCTCCGACTGCTTAAATCCGGGCCTGTGTTTCTTCTGTTGCATGAATCGGGCGGTTTGGTTCAGGTCCCACGCGCGCTGTGCCTCATCGAACAGAGCGACGTGCTCGATCGGAGCCGAGAGGTGGGCCAGACAATCGTCTCTGAAATGGTGGACATTCTGGATGAACTGTTTGACGGCACTGCGTGCTTCACCAAGACGCAGAGTCTCGTTTTGTCTGTGCGCTCGTTCACACCGGTCACGGGCCAGGGCCTCATGCAGGACGCTGACCAGCGGGCCGTTGCCGGAAAGAAAAATACTATAGAGCTGATCGTTGATCCGGTTATGCCGGCTCGCGATGTCCAACCCGACTAGGGTTTTGCCGGCACCCGGCACCCCGGTCACCAAACAAATCGCCTTGCCTCCAGTTTGTCGGGTTTGTTCGATGATTTCACTCAGACGCTGCGAGGTGACCGCCAGGTTGGTGGCTCCGGCATCGTTTCGCGAAATCTCCCCGACAGCATGACCGGCATAAAGCGAGCGGGCCGCTTCGACAATCGTGGGAGTCGGGTGGTAACGACCTTGTTCCCAAGCCCGACAGTCAACCACGGTTCCGGTGAAAAACCGGAGGGCCTGAGGGAGTGCTTCCCGTAACCCCTGGGCACCGCACCGGAGCGGATTCGCCAGGAGATCTCCGAATTTCGAGACTTTGATGCTTTCGGGGGGGGCATCGCTGTGCGTGGCAACCAGGATTGGCACCAGAGGGACATCATGGCTCGGCTCATGAAAATTTTTGAGATCGAGGGCATAGTCCCAGACCTGCTCCACGGCCTCTCTTGAAAACCGGGTCTCCCCCACCTTGAATTCCAGCACAAACACGACGTGTTCCAGGATCAGAACCGCATCGATTCGCCTTCCCAGCCGGGGGATGTCGTATTCCAGATAGAGGGCACCTTGGACTTTGCGATACGGAGCCAGAACCTCCGCAAGTAACCGGGCCTCCTCCACCCAGGCGTTTTTCTGAGAAAGTTCATCGGCAAATGCAGATCCAGCCGTCAGCTGCCCCAGGATGACAGCGGGATCCTCGGTCACGAAATCCTGGACTGTGGCGCCGTAGCTCCAGCGCCTCGCTTGCGGGACTGGACCCTTCGGATGGGGCAGCGCATCCCTCATCCGGCATTCCGGTTTTTTGTGATTCCATCTCGACTTCTGGGTCGAGAAGTGGAACGATCCAGCGGTCGTGAAAGGGACGGTCGCGGAGTCATGGAGGTCTCCCGGTCAAGGCTATGATACAAAAGCCGGGCTCAATTTGACGGGGTCGAGGTGGTTTGGAACCCGTTGCCGGGGCAATGGCCACGTCTTCACCGGTGTGCCGGAAAGCATCCCTCGGTTTGACCGGATGCTCGTTCAAAAAAGAATCGCCGGCAATGCCCCAGACATTGCCGGCGATGACGGAGCCGGAGAGCCGTCAGTAGGACATTACGCAGCCCCCACTGCCGCTGTTGAACGCATTGCTCCAGAGGGATTGCATCGGGAAGGTGGTGCCGTCCGGGAACGTCACGTCAGCAGACGCCCCCTGGCCCGACGAGATCCAGGCACATTTGTCACCGATCTCGGAACCACTGGAATCGAGCCAGCCCCCACTCGGAAACTGATCCGTGATGGTTTCCGCTGCCTCGTGTCCCTCCACGATGCTGATGCCCGCGTCAGGGCCCAGGCCATTGAAGTTGGCACCGCAGCTCGCGCCCGCATCGGTGATGTAGGGCAGGTTGGTGTAGGCCACGTTGCCGTAGGCCGAATTGGTTGAACTGTGGTAGGCGCAGTATTGCCTGCCGAAACCGCCCGAGTTGTTTCCTGTCGCGGTCGCAATCACGTACTGGGTGGTGACGTTGCTCCCGGTCGCTGTATTCCCGAAATACTGAGCGGCCCGGACCGCTTCGGCCGCGATCTGGGACTGCTTCGGATGTCGGGGTGCTGCCTTGGCGCTGTCATACCAGTACGAGACGAGCATGTTCGCCTGGTTGCCTGCCGGGGTGCCGGCGCCGTTACAGAACACGGTGCCGTTGGCCACACCCTGACAATACTGGGTCACGGTATTCAGCCAGGAGCTGCCCCCGACGCTACCCAGCAAAGACTCCACAATGGCCGCTTCCCCGCTAGGATCATTGTTGATCCACTGCGAGCCCCAAAAGACAACGTAAATGTGTGGTGCGGTTTCAACCCCGATTCCCCCGGTTCCACCGTGGTAGTAGAGGTTGCCGCCCGAGGTGCCACTCTTTCTTTGGGCCGCCCGCGCCCGCTGTGCGTTTCCGACCAGCGGGTAAATCACGACCGGGGGTTGGCCCGCTTCCAGGAAACGGATCCCCCCGGCCGCGTTCTCATGCACCGCCGGTGAGGGTGGTGCGGCGATGGCCGAACCGGCGAACATCATCAAGGCGAGTCCCGCCATGAGCGGGTACATCTGTTTCATAGGGTTTTTCACATGACCTCCAGGACAGTTGTTTGTTAGTGATCAAGGCGCATTGCGTCGCCTTGGTGTTACTGATTTCTATTTCCGTTTTGCCCTTTTTTAAGCGTGCTATCCATAGCAGCTTTTGGCCACGCCTGTCAAGCCCCCCTGGAAGGCAAGGAGGGAGCCTTTCCAGATCAGGGTTTCCGGGTCCGGTCCGGGTTTTGGCGCCGGGCGGGACGCGTGCGACCCGTGTGTCCGGTTGCAAGGAGCCCGAAAACGGCCACTCCGTCACGGGTGCCGACGTAAACCCGTCCGTGTGCGATCAGGGGTGTGATGAACTTGTTCCCTGGACCAAACGCGTCGCGTCTTCCGGCCTGTCGGCTGCTGTAGAGGAGGTCGTGGAGATCGTCTGCCCGATAGGCGTAAAGAACCGCCGGGTTGGAGTTCTCCACTGCCCATACGATGCCGTGGTGGCGGCCATTGGCCGAAACGCTGGGAGTAGTTCCGGGGTAGACGAAGTGGTTGCTGCTCCGGGAGATGGCCTGCTCGGAAAGACGGGCGTGGTGGATGCGGAAGGCGCGAAGCGGCTGACCCACTGCACCGAAATAGACCCAATGGTCAAAATAGGCTGGCATCCCGAACTCGGGGCCGTGGAGACCATGGGGGATTTCCTGCCAGATCCGGTTCGCCCGTGGGCTGAAATGACCCATGTGCCTCCGGTTCACAACATAGATGATGCCATCCTTGCCGGCGCCCAGGGCCAGCTCGACTGGCCGGCCGCGACGGTCCCGGAGGGTCGGCAGGACGAGCGCCCCGCCGGATCCGAAATCCTGATCCGCTCGCGATTCGGCACGGGTGTTGTCCATGTTGAAGTAGTCGCTCACGCGGAGCTGTCCATTCTGTGCCGTGAGCCGGATGAAGGCATTACCGAAGTCATGATTCCGGGGAAAACCCCGGCGATTGAGGTGTGGATCGAAGCTGCCGTTGCCGTCGAGAAAATAGATGTGGCCGCCCGGACCCGCCGCCGGTCCTGCGCCCGAGGACCAGATCCCGCCGTCACTCCCGTTCGGCGTGACATCGATCACTCCGTCCTGCTTCAAGGTCCGCGCACGGTAGCCGATCACCCAGCCAGTGTAGGGACGATGGTCGCAGTGAGAGGCCCAGCTCGTGTAGACCACGCCATGAAGGAGCAGAAGTCCAGCCCGCTCCTTGTACTGGGCCGGATTGAAAAGCACCCGACCGTTCACGCTGCCCGCGCCGGTTCCGGGGAAGCTCGCGCGGATCGTGACGGGTCCCCCCGCGCGTTCGGCCCCGGTAGCGAGATCCAGAGCATACAAGCGTTGCTCGTGCTGTCCCTCCCGGTTTTTCGATAGGGCGACCGCGAAGAGGGTGCCGTGGGGGCCCACCTGCGGGTCGATCACTGGAGTCGAGGTGATGCCGATCACGGGAATCACCTGGTTGCAGTGGCGTGGTCCGCTGGGGGTCTCCCCCGGCTTGAGCAGAATGTCCTTCCAGAGGAGCTGGCCGCTCACCGCGTTAAAAGCGTAGAGCCGATCCTCTTCAGTCGCCACATAAAGGACTGGCTGTCTTTCACCATGGATCCGGACCGAGGGATCATAGAGGGGTTCCGCATCGACCTTGCCATCGGTTGGGAAAAATCCCACCTTGCCGAAACTTCGGACGTTGACGTCTTCCGGCGTGAGCCGGGTTTCCTGAAGATCGGCCCCGGTTCTCGCCTTGTTGTCGTGGTAGGTGAAGACGTGAAAAGGGATGGAGGCGGATCGGGTGGGGAGGCCCCGGGACGGGGTGGCCGTGGCGGAGTTACCCAAGGCACAGGCCATGAGGGACGCGACCAGAAGGGGACGGAGATTCAACGGCATGGCCTCTCTCCTCATTCAGGTGTACCTAAGGAGTATAGGCCTGCTTGCGGGAACGGACAGTCGGGAAATACCCGGTCAGGAAGGACCGGCTCCAAGCCGGCTCCGGGACAAGTCGTACGGCTTCCGGTATCCTAGCC